>NZ_JBFAMX010000380.1:0-9880 GCF_040659615.1 Nonomuraea sp. NPDC049784 | reverse complement strand
GGTCTCCCCGTGGCTCACCCCGACGGCGGCCGCGGCGGCCGCCACCGCGCTGCTGACGCGCAAGGACCGGCGATGGGCGCTCGCGGCGGCCCCGCTGAGCGCGCTCACCGGGGGCATGCTCTGGTTCTTCCGCGACCCCGACCGCACGCCGGGCGTGGGCCGCATCCTGTCTCCCGCCGACGGGGTGGTGCAGAGCATCGACCCGTGGCCGGACGGCCGCACCAGGGTCGCGATCTTCATGAGCCCCCTGAACGTGCATGTTAACCGCGCCCCTCTTGCGGGAAATGTCGCATCCGTGCAGCATGTGGCAGGTGGGTTCCTGCCGGCGTTCAACAAGGACAGCGACCAGAACGAGCGCGTGGTGTGGCATTTCGAGACGGCGCTGGGCGACATCGAGATGGTGCAGATCGCGGGCGCGGTCGCGCGCAGGATCGTGCCGTACGTGAGCAGCGGAGCGAAGGTCGCGCAGGCCGAGCGGATCGGGCTCATCAGGTTCGGTTCGCGCGTCGACATCTACCTTCCCGAAGGGATTTCTCCCGCGGTGTCCGTGGGTGACAAGACGGTTGCGGGGGTGACCAGAATTGACCGCGGCTGACGCCGGTAGTTGGCAGGCGGATGAAGAGGAAGAAGAGCCTCGTGGTCCGGTCGGCAAGGCGTTCCGCCTGTCGGCTGCGGACTCGCTCTCGCTGGGCAACGCGGTCTGCGGGTTCCTCGCCGTGTGCGTCCTGGCGTACTCCGCGATCCAGCAGCTCCAGGGCGGTCATCGCTTCACGCCCGATCCGAGCTACTTCGCCACCGCCATCGTGCTCCTGCTCATCGGCGCGACGTGCGACCTGTTCGACGGCCTCGTCGCGCGGCGCTTCCGGGCCTCCGCGATGGGCGCCGAGCTCGACAACCTCGCCGACGTCATCAGTTTCGGGTTCGCGCCCGCGTTCATGGTCGTGATCTGGGGCGGGTTCACCGACCAGGTGCCGTTCGTGATGGTGGTCGCTGCGGCGGCTGCCGTGCTGGTGGCCGGGGTCGTGCGCCTGGCCAGGTTCGCCTGCGTCAAGACCAAGAGCGGCGACTTCATGGGCCTGCCCATTCCCATGGGCGCCATGACCGTGATCTCCATCGTGCTGCTGTTCCAGCCGAGCTTCTGGTCCCTGCTGGCCGTGCTCGGCGTGGCGTGGCTGATGGTCAGCCGGATCGAGTACCCCAAGCCGAAGGGGCAGCTCGCGGCGGGCGTCCTGGGCTGGATCATGGTGAACGTGGCCTTCCTGACCTTCTGGGTGGCCTGGCCGGAAGGCGGCGACCTGCCGATCAAGATCGGCGCGAGCATGCAGATCGCTCTCGTGGCGGCGATCCCGCTGCGGATGCTGGTCTACAAGCGGGAGCAGCGCCGGGAATCTGCCACGCGCATCGGCAACTGACGGGATTTTTCGTCTTACTTCGGCTTTGATGGAGCCATGTCGGCTACGCCGCGCGAGCACACGCGCACGTACTATCTCGGCAAGCTGGCCACGGAGCTGGAGCAGCGCGGGCTGACGGCCACGTTGCGGTCCTATCCGCCCGCGTTGCGCATCAGCGATCCCGACACGGCGATGCTGGCGGAGACCGTCGACTGTGTGCCGCTGTCTGAGGGATGGTTCTATCGGTGGTCTTGGGGCGAACTCGTGGGAGTGGCTGACGACCCGGCCCTCGCCGCCGACCGCATCCTCCACGTCCTCACCCGCCCGTAACGGCCCATCCGCGCCATCCTTGATCAAACTCCCATCCGTTACGGCTGCGCACGATGGGCCGCACGCGCCGACGTGGGTGGCCGTCTCTCATGGCCGGTCGTGAAGGCTCACGGGCGGGTCGCCGTGACGACGCGCATTCTGGGCCGATTCCGTGGTCAGCCTGACCGCGGCGGCACGCAAGCGCGTGCTCGCTGTCACGCAGACCACCACAGCGAACACGCAGCGGACGGCGTTAGCCGGATCCGGCGCAGACCGCGTTGAGCGCACCTGCCTGAGCGTGGCGCGCGTGTTGACGGTGCGTTACCAGCCGCGGGCCTTCCATTCGGGGAGGGCGGGGCGTTCGACGCCCAGTGTGGTGTCCTTGCCGTGGCCCGGATACACCCACGTCTCGTCTGGGAGGCGGTTGAAGACGCGTTCGACTACGTCGTTGTAGAGCTGGGTGAAGCGCTGCGGGTCCTTCCAGGTGTTGCCGACGCCGCCCGGGAACAGCGAGTCGCCTGTGAACAGGTGGTGGCCCGCCTCGCCGCCGTCATACAGCAGGGCGATCGAGCCGGGCGTGTGGCCGCGCAGGTGGATGACCTCCAGGGTGACCGCGCCGACGGAGATTGTGTCACCGTGTTCGACCGTGCCGTCCACCGGCACCGGGAGGGCGGGCGCGTCGAGCGGATGGGCGATCACGTCGGCGCCTGTCACCTTGCTCACCTGCTCCAGCGCCTGCCAGTGGTCGCCGTGCTGGTGCGTGGTGACGATCGAGCGCACCGGCTGGTCGGAGATCAGGGCGAGCAGGCGGTCGGCGTCGGCGGCCGCGTCGATCAGCAGCTCTTCGCCGGTCTCGGTGCAACGCAGCAGGTAGGCGTTGTTGTCGTACGGGCCTACGGCTAGCTTGAAAATCGTGAGCGCGGGCAGCTCGCGCACGTCGGCGGGACCGCCGACCTGGACGTCACCTGTATAGGTCATGAAAAGTCCTCTGGGGGCGTCGCGGGCAGATCAGCGGGGGCCGGCATTGTCAGCCACGGCGGCGGCTCTGGCAGTCCCGTGCCGCCGGGCGTGAACGGCTGCCCCACGGGCACCAGCGTAACGCCCTCGCCGTTCGATCCTCCGGTCAGCCAGGCCAGCATGTCGGCGGGCGCGCCCTCGATCGCGGGGCCGGTGCCGAGGTCTGGCCACCTGTCGATGATCTCGCCGGACGCGTTCTTGAGGATGACCTCGCTCACCGTGCTGCGGGCGTGCGGCCAGGACGCGTGGCAGTCGCGGAGTTCGCGCAGGACGAACGGCTCCGGCCAGTCCGCCCTGCTGCGCGGATAGGACGGTCATATCTGGATATTTCATCAGTTAGGGTGTCTGGGCCGGGGCCCGGCATAAAGCCGCAGGTCAACTGGTTGAATGCGGAAGGGCCCCTGCCAGAGTGGGAGATGGCCGTAGTCTGTGAAGGACGGATTTTCGGGGGCCGGGCAACGGTCCGCCGAAATTGTCGGACCCCCCGTCTACCATCCCCGTGGACCTATCCGCCTTTAGACCTCCGGGATCGCCGTGGCTGACCGCCTGATCGTGCGTGGTGCACGAGAACACAACCTCAAGGACGTCTCGCTCGACCTGCCGCGAGACTCGCTGATCGTCTTCACGGGCCTGTCCGGCTCCGGCAAGTCGAGCCTGGCCTTCGACACGATCTTCGCTGAGGGTCAGCGGCGCTATGTCGAGTCGCTGTCGGCGTACGCCCGTCAGTTCCTCGGCCAGATGGACAAGCCCGACGTCGACTTCATCGAGGGCCTGTCGCCCGCGGTGTCGATCGACCAGAAGGCCACCAGCAAGAACCCCCGCTCGACCGTCGGCACGATCACCGAGGTCTACGACTACCTGCGGCTGCTGTGGGCGCGCATCGGCAAGCCCCACTGCCCGGTGTGCTCGCGCCCGATCGCCAGGCAGATGCCCGAGCAGATCGTCGACCGCGTGATGGACCTGGAGGAGGGCACCCGCTTCCAGGTGCTCGCCCCGGTCATCAGGGGGCGCAAGGGTGAGTACGCCGAGCTGTTCCGCGAGCTGCAGACCAAGGGCTTCGCCAGGGCCAGGGTCGACGGGACCATCGTGCGGCTGGAGGAGCCGCCGACGCTGAAGAAGTACGAGAAGCACGACATCGAGGTCATCGTCGACCGCCTGTCGGTCAAGGAGTCGGCGCGGCGCAGGCTCAACGACTCGGTCGAGACGGCGTTGCAGCTGTCCGGCGGCACGATCACGCTCGAGTTCGTCGACCTGCCCGAAGACGACCCCAACCGGGAGCGGTTCTACTCCGAGCACCTCTACTGCCCCTACGACGACCTGTCGTTCGAGGAGCTGGAGCCGCGCTCGTTCTCGTTCAACTCGCCGTTCGGCGCCTGCCCCGAGTGCACGGGCCTCGGCACGAAGATGGAGGTGGACCCCGACCTGGTGGTGCCCGACCCCGAGCGCACGCTCGGCGACGGCGCGCTCCACCCCTGGTCGGGCGGCCACACGAGCGAATACTTCGTCAGGCTGATCGAGGCGCTCGGCCACACGGTCGGGTTCACGCTCGACACGCCGTGGGAGAAGCTGCCGAAGAAGGCGCAGAAGTCGCTGCTGTACGGCCACGACGAGCAGGTCCACGTCCGCTACAGCAACCGCTATGGCCGGCAGCGCTCCTACTACACGACCTACGACGGCGTCATCCCGTGGGTGCAGCGCCGGCACGCCGAGGCGGAGAGCGACTCGACCCGCGAGCGCTTCGAAGGCTACATGCGCGAGATCCCGTGCCCGGCCTGCAAGGGCGCCAGACTCAAGCCGGTCACGCTGGCGGTCACGGTCGCGGACAGGTCGATCGCCGACGTGGCGGCCATGTCGATCGGCGAGTGCGCGAAGTTCCTGGCCGGGCTCAAGCTGTCCGACCGCGACATGCAGATCGCCGAGCGGGTGGTCAAGGAGATCAACGCCCGCATGGGCTTCCTGCTCGACGTCGGCCTCGACTACCTGACCATGGACCGCGCCGCCGCCACCCTGGCGGGCGGCGAGGCCCAGCGCATCAGGCTGGCCACGCAGATCGGCTCCGGCCTGGTCGGCGTCCTGTACGTGCTCGACGAGCCGTCCATCGGGCTCCACCAGCGCGACAACATGCGGCTGCTCGACACGCTGATCAGGCTGCGCGACATGGGCAACACGCTGATCGTGGTCGAGCACGACGAGGACACGATCGCGGCGGCCGACTGGGTGGTCGACATCGGCCCCGGCGCCGGCGAGCACGGCGGACAGGTCGTCGTGTCCGGCACCGTCCAGGAGCTCCTCACCAGCGAGGAGTCGATCACCGGCCAGTACTTGTCCGGGCGCAAGAGCATCACGATCCCGGCCAAGCGCCGCAAGCGCGACAAGAAGCGGCAGATCACGGTCAAGGGGGCGCGCGAGCACAACCTCAAGGGGGTCGACATCGACTTCCCGCTGGGCGTATTCACGGCGGTCACGGGCGTGTCGGGGTCCGGCAAGTCGACGCTGGTCAACGACATCCTCTACAACGCGCTGGCCAAGGAGCTCAACGGCGCGCGCACGGTGCCGGGGCGGCATTCGCGCATCAACGGCATGGACCACGTGGACAAGGTCGTCCACGTCGACCAGTCGCCGATCGGGCGCACCCCCCGCTCCAACCCGGCCACGTACACCGGCGTCTTCGACCACATCCGCAAGCTGTTCGCGGCCACGACCGAGGCGAAGGTGCGCGGCTACCAGCCCGGGCGCTTCAGCTTCAACGTCAAGGGCGGGCGCTGCGAGGCGTGCGCGGGCGACGGCACCATCAAGATCGAGATGAACTTCCTGCCGGACGTCTACGTCCCCTGCGAGGTCTGCCACGGCGCCCGCTACAACCGGGAGACACTGGAGGTCCACTACAAGGGCAAGACCATCTCCGAGGTGCTCGACATGCCGATCGAGGAGGCCCTGGGCTTCTTCGAGGCGATCCCCGCGATCAAGCGCCACCTGCAGACGCTCAACGACGTGGGCCTGGGCTACGTACGGCTCGGACAGCCCGCCACCACGCTGTCCGGCGGCGAGGCACAGCGGGTCAAGCTCGCGTCGGAGCTGCAGCGGCGGCAGACGGGGCGGACCATCTACGTGCTGGACGAGCCGACCACCGGCCTGCACTTCGAGGACATCCGGCGCCTGCTGGGCGTGCTCGGCCGGCTCGTGGACGGCGGCAACACGGTGATCGTCATCGAGCACAACCTCGATGTGATCAAGACGGCCGACTGGGTCATCGACATGGGGCCCGAGGGTGGGTCCCGGGGTGGGACGTTGGTCGCCAGCGGTACGCCCGAGGAGATCGCGCTGGTGGACGAGAGCCACACGGGGCGCTTCCTGCGGAAGATCCTCGCTTTCTGAGCGGCCTTGCGCCGTTTCTTTCTTGCGGGGGTTTGTGTGACGGACGTGCCTCGGGCCGGCCGAGGTCACGTCCGGGGCGCGCTGGACAGGCGGCGCCGGCTACGTGCGGCGCGTCTGCCGCTGGAGGACGCCGCTGCCGCCGGGTGGGTGTGCTCTCCCGTGGGGGATGTGCCGTTCCACCGGACGGAGGCGCGGGGCGGGGTCAGTGGGCGGTGGCGCGGGCGCGGGCGCGGCGTTTGGCGGCGTCGCCGCGTTCCAGCCACCACTCCGCCACCAGCAGCGGCAGCACCCAGCCCAGCCACGCGCTCAGCGCCGACACCGTGCTCGCCAGCAACGTCTCGTCGCCGTGGAAGGTCGTGTTCAGCTGCGGTGACAGGGCGATGACGAACACGACGCCCCAGAGGCGGTTCGTGATGATGGACAAGGTCAGGGCGAAGCTGCGGATCATCCATCGGCGGTGGTCGACGAACCTGCGCTGCCTGGCCATCCGCCAGCCCGCCAGTGTGCAGCCCACCCAGACGGTCGCCAGCACGACGCCGCTGGCGGCCGTCACGGGGCCGAAGAACGGGGTGGTCACGCTGACCACCAGCCCCAGCAGGCCGCTCGGGAGGCAGCCGCCGAAGACGTACACGCGGCCGATGATCCGGTGCGCGCGTGGATAGCGTCCGCGGAACCACGGCCAGATCTGCAGGCAGCACGTGATCATCGCCGTGGAGCCGAAGATGACGTGCAAGGAGAGCACCGCGAAGTGCGGCGGGAAGAAGTCGGGAGCGGGCACGCGGGACTGGGCCGGGTCCAGGGACAGGTACGGCGGCAGCGAGTACGCGACGAACACGGCCGACACCACCGCCAGGGGGGCCACCCAGGGACGCCGCCACCAGCGGGGTTTGGACGGGGAAGCGGATGGGCGTTCTGTCGTAAGAGTCATACCCGCAGGGTCGGCCCCGCCGCTGACCGCCCGCCTACCACTCGCTGACCGGATCCTCGCCGATCCCGCGGCTGCCACGCGCTGACCGGGCCGCCGGCCACCCGGTAATCGGACCGAGGGGTGTCGCCCATAAAGTTGAGTACTGGTAACGGCCTGACCTGCAGGGGGTCAGCGGCGACGCGGAGGGTCGGCAAAAATCATGACGGTTACGGAGCAGGGCGGAGCCATGCCCGAAAACGGTTTCGGGCGGCGCGGGATGCTGGGGGCGGCCGGGATCGCGGTGTGCGGGCTGGCGCTGGCCGGGTGCGGCGGGGGAGAGAGCAAGGCTCAGCCGAGCCTCAAAGGCAAGGTCATCGCCAAGACGGCAGACGTGCCCGTGGGCGGAGGCACGGTGCTCGAGGACCTGCAGGTCGTGGTGACGCAGCCTACGCAGGGCGTCTACAAGGCGTTCAGCTCGGTATGCACGCACAAGGGCTGCGCGGTCAGCGCTCCCAAGGACAACGTCATCAGGTGCGCCTGCCACGGCAGCGAGTTCTCCGCCGACAGCGGCAAGGCCACCAAGGGACCCGCGACCGCCCCGCTGGCCTCCTACAAGGTGAGGGTCGAGGGCGACGGCATCGTGGTCGCCTGAACGCGTACTTATGCGTAGAGACCCGGATTGGGCTCGGGCACGCTGAACCGGTGAGAGGCCGCCGGCCGTACCTGTAGTGAAAGCCAATCTGGGAGGAACGCACCATGACGGATACGACGCGCCGGACGGTGGTCTTCGGCGCCGGAGGCGCCGGGCTCGCGGCGGTTCTTACGGCATGTGCGAGCTACGGTT
Organism: Nonomuraea sp. NPDC049784; assembly: GCF_040659615.1. Taxonomy (NCBI): domain Bacteria; kingdom Bacillati; phylum Actinomycetota; class Actinomycetes; order Streptosporangiales; family Streptosporangiaceae; genus Nonomuraea; species Nonomuraea sp. NPDC049784. Next base: position 2,037 of record NZ_JBFAMX010000380.1, on the reverse strand, counting down.
CGCCGACGACGGAGGCGAGTGCGGAGCCGCCGGCCGAGGAGCCTTCGGAGTCGTCGTCACCGAAGAAAAAGAAGGCGGCTTCGAAGAGCAAGGCGCTGGCCGACACGGCCGACATCCCCGAGGGCGGTGGGAAGGTCTTCGAGAACGAGAAGGTCGTGGTCACGCAGCCGGCGGCCGGGGAGTTCAAGGCGTTCACGGCGGTCTGCACCCACGCGGGCTGCACGGTGGCCAGCGTCTCCAACAAAACGATCAACTGTCCGTGTCACGGCAGCAAGTTCAACATCAACGACGGCTCCGTCGCGAATGGGCCCGCCGGCCAACCGCTCGCGGAGAAGAAGATCACCGTGGACGGCGACAAGATCAGACTCGCCTAGCCGTGCGTCTCATGAATTTCTCACCTATGTGCGGTTGGGTGAGCCCATGGGAGATGACGTACAGAGTCGCCGTGTCATGATCGCTGGCGTCGGAGCGGGTGGTCTGGCGCTGGCGCTCACCGCCTGTGGCGGCAGCACCGACACCACACAGCCCGCATCCTCCGGGTCGAGCGCGCCGCAGTCCAACGCGCCGGCCGGTGGGGCGCTGGCCAAGACCGCCGACATCCCCGTCGGCGGCGGCACGGTCTTCAAGGATCAGAAAATCGTGGTCACCCAGCCCACGTCGGGCGAGTTCAAGGCGTTCAGCGCCGTGTGCACGCACAACGGGTGCACGGTCGGGAACGTCTCAGGCGGGGTGATCGTCTGCCCGTGTCATGGCAGCAAGTTCGCCATCGCGGACGGCTCGGTCAAGGACGGGCCGGCCGACAAACCGCTGCCCGCGCAGCAGATCAAGGTGGAGGGCGACCAGATCACGCTCGCGTAGCCCGGTGCCCCTGGTGGGGAGGCCCGTCGCGCCGGTGGAAGGCACGGCGGGCCACCTTGTCGGTGCGGGCTACTAGGCTTTGAACGTGGCGAGATCAGCGGGCAGCCCCTTGAGTTTCCGGCCCAAGCCGGGTTCCATCCCCGATTCCCCAGGGGTCTACCGGTTCAGGGACACGCACGGCCGGGTGATCTACGTAGGCAAGGCCAAGAGCCTGCGCCAGCGGCTCAATTCCTACTTCGCCGACTTCTCCGCGCTCCACCCGCGCACCCAGTCGATGCTGACCACGGCCGCCGACGTCGACTGGACCGTCGTCGGCACCGAGGTCGAGGCGCTGCAGCTCGAATACTCCTGGATCAAGGAGTTCGACCCGCGCTTCAACGTGAAATACCGCGACGACAAGTCGTACCCGTACCTCGCGGTCACCATGGGTGAGGATTTCCCCAGGGTGCAGGTCATGCGTGGGGCCAAGCGCAAGGGCACGCGTTACTTCGGCCCCTACTCCCACGCGTGGGCCATCCGCGAGACCGTCGACCTGCTGCTGCGGGTCTTCCCGGTGCGCACGTGCAGCGCCGGGGTGTTCAAGCGGGCCGGCCAGATCGGCCGCCCTTGCCTGCTCGGCTACATCGACAAGTGCTCGGCGCCCTGCGTCGGCCGGGTCACCCCGGAGGAGCACCGCGAGCTGGCCGAAGACTTCTGCGACTTCATGGCGGGCAACACCAGCCGCTTCATCAAACGCCTCGAGAAGGAGATGCGCGAGGCCGCCGGGGAGCAGGAGTACGAGCGCGCGGCCCGGCTCCGCGACGACATCCAGGCGCTGCAGCGGGCGCTGGAGAAGCAGGCCGTGGTGCTCGGCGAGGGCACCGACGCCGACGTGATCGCGCTGGCCGAGGACCCGCTCGAAGCCGCCGTTCAGGTCTTCTACGTGCGCGGCGGCCGCATCCGCGGCCAACGCGGCTGGGTGGTGGACAAGGTCGAGGAGACCTCGCCCGGCGAGCTGGTCGAGCAGTTCCTCCTCCAGATGTATGCCGAGGCGAGCCCCGACTCGATGCCGCGTGAGGTGCTCGTACCCGCGCTGCCGCCCGACTGCGAGGCGGTCGCCGAGCTGCTGACCGAGCAGCGCCGCGCCCGCGTCGAGGTGCGCGTGCCGCAGCGTGGCGACAAGAGGTCGCTGATGGAGAC
>NZ_JBFAMX010000379.1:0-9885 GCF_040659615.1 Nonomuraea sp. NPDC049784 | reverse complement strand
CCGCGGGCTTCGCGACAGCCGTGGGCTCCACGACGGCCGCGGGCTTCGCGACAGTCGCGGGCTCCACGACGGTCTCGGGCTCGACGGCCTTGATGGCGGTACGGCGGGAGCGGGTGCTCTTCACCGGCACCTCCTCCTCGGCCTCCGGAGCGTCGTCAGCGATCCGGCGCGACCTGGTGGCCTTGACCGGCGCCTCGGGGGCGTCGGCGAGCGCCTGCTCGATGGCAGAGGAAGCCGCCCCCCTCCGCGTACGCGTCCGCTTCGTCTCGGCGGCCGCCTCGATCTCGTCCGTTGAGAAGATCGCGGGCGTCTCTTCCGCCTTGGCATCCACGAGCTCGACCTCCGGAGTCTCGACGGCTGCGGTCTCCGCCAACTCCCTCCCGCCACGGGTGCGGCGGCGCTGGCGTGGCGTAGTACGGGCGGCAGGGCGCTCCTCACGCTCGTCGCGGCGACGGCCGCCACGACCGCGAACCCTGCCGGTCTCCCCGAGATCCTCGATGCGCTCCGCGGACAGCCCGGCGCGCGAACGCTGCGCGTGGGGCAGGACGCCCTTGGTGCCTTCGGGGATGTTCAGCTCGGAGTAGACGTGGGGTGAGGTGGAGTAGGTCTCCTCGGGCTCGGCGAAGTCGAGCCCGAGCATCTGGTTGATCATCTTCCAGCGGGTCAGCTCCTCCCACTCCACGAACGTGACCGCGATGCCCGTGCGCCCGGCCCGGCCGGTGCGGCCGATGCGGTGCACGTACGTCTTGTCGTCCGTGGGGCAGTCGTAGTTGACCACGTGGGTGACGTCGTCGATGTCGATGCCGCGGGCCGCCACGTCGGTGGCCACCAGCACGTCGATCTTGCCGTTGCGGAACGCGCGCAGCGCCTGCTCGCGCTGGCCCTGGCCGAGGTCGCCGTGCACGGCCGCGACCGCGAAGCCGCGTGTGTCGAGCTGCTCCGCGACCATGTCGCAGGCCCGCTTGGTCTCACAGAAGACCATGGTGAGCCCGCGGCCGTCGGCCTGCAGCAGCCGCGCGACGATCTCGATCTTGTCCATCCGGTGCGCGCGCCACACGAGCTGGCGAACCTGCGGCGTGGTCTCGCCCTCGCCGCTTTCGTGCTCGGCGCGTACGTGCGTCGGACGGTTGAGGTATTTCCGCGACAACGCGACGATCTCGCCCGGCATGGTCGCCGAGAACAGCATCGTCTGCCGCTGTGCGGGGATCAGCTTGAAGATCCGCTCGATGTCGGGCAGGAAGCCGAGGTCGAGCATGCGGTCGGCCTCGTCGAGCACGAGACTGGTGACCTGGCTCAGGTCGAGGTGCTTCTGCTTGACCAGGTCGAGCAGGCGGCCGGGGGTGCCGACGATGACGTCGACGCCGGCCTTGAGCGCCTCGATCTGCGGCTCGTACGCGCGCCCGCCGTACACGGTCAGGACCCGGGAGCCGAGCTTGCCCGCGGCGGTGACGAGGTCCTCACTCACCTGCACGGCCAGCTCGCGGGTTGGCACGACAACGAGCCCGCGGGGCTTCTTGCGGTTTTTGCGCGGCTTGCCGATGCTCTGCAGCATGGCGATGCCGAACGCGTAGGTCTTGCCCGTGCCCGTGCGCGCCTGGCCGATCAGGTCCTGGCCGGTCAGGGCGAGCGGGAGAGCCATCTCCTGGATGGGGAACGGTGTGACGATGCCCTCGGTCTCGAGGGCATCGGCGATCTCTGGTGTGACTCCGAGGTCTCGGAAAGTCGTCAGCGTGGCCTGCCTCAGTTCTCAAATGAAGGCGGGCCTGCCGGGACCGACGGGCGGAAAACAGCCCCCGTTACGTGGGTCCTCGCGGTAGAGCCAGCCCTCTCGCGTCATCAGCGACCGCGTCACCCGGAGTGGGGGTATCCGGGGGAATCCCCCGAACTTACACAGTGCGGTCGCACTTTCACAGAGCAGTGTACTCGATACCACAACGCTGGCCGAGCTTCAGTATGTTCCCGCAGATTTCCCGAAGTACGCTGCCTTTCATGAAGGAGTCTCCAGGAGTCGTCGACCTTCTCGGTGTGCTCGCCTATGCGGAGCTCAGCGCGTACGCGCGGATGACGGAGGACGCCACCACGCTGGCGCCCACTCTAGCCGACCGCGCTGCGCTGAGTGAGCTGGCCGTGACCGAGTACGCCCATTTCCGCCTGCTGCGCGACCGGCTGGCCGAACTCGGGGCCGATCCCGACGAGGCGATGGCGCCGTTCGTCGACGCGCTGGACGCCTGGCACGCGCAGACCAAGCCGGCCGACTGGCTGCAGGCGCTGGTCAAGACGTACGTGGGGGACGCCATCGCGCTCGACTTCTACCGTGAGGCGGCCAGGCACCTCGATGCCTCGATCGCCGAGCTGGTGGACGAGGTGCTGGTGGACGAGGGGCGCTCGCAGTTCGCGGTCGAGCGGGTCAGGGCCGGGATCGAGGCCGCGCCCGTGGAGGCCGGGCGGCTGGCGCTGTGGGCGAGGCGGCTCGTGGGCGAGGCGCTCAGCCAAGGACAGCAGGTGGCCTCGGCACGGCCCGAGCTGGCGCTGCTGCTGGTGTCGGAGGACGGCGCCGCCGATATTTCCCGACTTTTCGCGACATTGACGGAGGCGCACAACAAGCGCATGGCCGCCATGGGCCTCTGATCGACGCGGCCGCTCGAAGAGACGGGTCTGCCCATCGAGCGGCGCGGGGGCGCGGAACGGTTGTACCGTGCCAGACATGAGGGCCTCGCGCCGCTACGGCAGTTCCTTGACGACAAGATGTGCGCCGAACCGCTGGACTTCACGCCCGGTGCTGCGGAGGGAGAGCGCGGTCTGTCCGGCCGCCGTGCCGAGGCGGCACTCCGCTCTCCACCCGCGTCCACCCCGCGCCTGCCTACTCGGGACTCTCCACTGACCCAACCCTCCGGTCCGCAAGGGCGCGCGCCGTTCAGCGCGGGGTGGCCGCCCTTCGGCCACCCGTGACCTACGCCAGGCGACGAGCGGCGCGCGGGTGCCGGCGAGGGTGGGATCGGCGCAGCACGTCGACAAGGAAGGGGTACGGCGAAGCTTGCCGTACCCCTTGGTCATAAGCCCTTAGAGAGTGCCGCCGAACCCGACGGGCCTGGCGTCGTCCTCACCGATCTCGACGAAGCCGAGCGAGGCCACCGGCACCACGACCCGCCTGCCCTTGACGTCGGTCAGGGCGAACACGCCACGCTCGACCGACAACGCGTTTCTGATCTCCTCCTCGACCTCCTCGGCCGTGAGGTGGGTCTCGACAATGAGTTCGCGGTGTACGGAGCGTACGCCGATCTTGATTTCCATCGTGGCTCCTTAGTCGACGGGCCGGCTCACTCCCATCGTGGCGGCTCGAAGCCGCGAACGGCGCAAATGATCGCGGCAAGCGAACGGGTTATGCCGTACGCGGAAAACCGCTGATGCCGCGCCAGGCCAGCCGCGCCATGAGCTGCTCCGCCGCGTCCTTCGGAATCGAGCCGTGCGTGGTCACCCAGTAACGGGCGCTCACCTGGGCCATGCCGACCAGGCCCATGCCGAGGAGATGCGCCTCGTCGCTGGTGCACCCGGTGTCCTCCTGGATGACCGCGCTGACCATCTCCGCGCACTCCTGCAGCGAGCGCTCCACACGCTGCCGCACCGGCGCGACGTTCTGCAGGTCGGACTCGAACACGAGCCGGAACGCCTCGCCCTGCGAGGAGACGAAGTCGAAGAACGCGCTGAACGTGGCCTGCACGCGGAGTTTGTTCTCGTGGGTGGAGGCCAGCGCCTCCCGGCAGCGGTTGACCATGTCGTCGACGTGGAGGTCGAGCAGCGCCAGGTAGAGCTCCAGCTTGCCGGGGAAGTGCTGGTACAGCACGGGCTTGCTGACCCCTGCACGTTCAGCGATCTCGTCCATGGCGGCCGCGTGATAGCCGTTCTCCACGAACACTTCCTGCGCGGCGCTCAGCAGCTGCCGGCGGCGCGCCAGTCGGGGCAGACGGGTGCCCCGGGGCTTCGCATCCGGGGTTGCGGTCACACGGGTCTCCATAGGTCTCTCAGCGGGCTGTGCGGACATCCTACGTGCGGGAAGGCCACCCTTTTATGGCCTCACTCCGTGAGGCGGCTCGGTCGCTGGGGAGCCGTCGCCTTCCCTCGTCGCTCTGGTCGCTACGCTCCCGCCGCTCCTCAGTCCAGGCGACGGCGCTCCCTCGCCGGTTCATGGCCTCACTCCGTGAGGCGGCTCGGTCGCCCAGGTGCCGAGTCATCGCGGAGCCGTACTCAGCGATATTCGTCGTCGTCGAGATCCACCACGCGGTGCTGATCGGCCGCATCGGCGGGATCGACGTCGAGCGGCAGCTCGAAGCGCAGCCTGCCGGCGCTCTGGCGTATCTCGTGATGCTGATCGGCGGCGTCGGCCTCGGGCGTCTCGATCGACAGCTCTTCCTCCTCTTCGACGTCGTACGAGAGCTCGTCCCCGCGTATGTCCATCTCCGACATCTTCTGGTCCCCCTTTAGGTGCGGACGGAACCAGCCTACGCCCGGCTGAAAAGGTCGCCGTGCTTCTCCACTCTGACGAGTACAGCCGGCGCCGTGAACACCAGCTCCTCGGGCCGTTCGCAGCCCTCGACCTCCTTCCACAACAGCGGTGTCGAGACGGTCGGCTGCTCCCTGGCCCGAAGCGAGTACGGCGCCACGGTGGTCTTGGCCGGGTTGTTCTGGCTCCAGTCGATGAAGACCTTCCCCGGTCTGGCCTTCTTCGTCATCACGCTGACCACCTGTTTGGGATGCTCTTTCTCCAGAAGCCGGGCCAGTCTCCTGGCGTACGCGGAGGGCTCCTCGCGGCAGTCCCAGTCGGCGTACAGCTGCATGCCCTTGCTCCCGCTGGTCTTCGGCCTCGCGGTGAGCCCCTCGCTCTTCAGCACCTCACGCAGTATGAGCGCGACCTCGCAACACTCGACGATGGTCGCGGGCGCGCCGGGGTCGAGGTCGAACACGAGCGTGTCGGGCGGCAGCGGCTCGCCGTCCTCGTCGACGCGCCACTGGGGCACGTGCAGCTCGAGCGCGGCGAGGTTGGCGTAGTAGACGAGCGTGGGCAGGTCGTCGATGACGGCGAAGTCGATGGTCTCGCGGTTCTTGGTGCTGCCGGGGGCGGGCAGGGTGACCCGCCGCACCCAGGAGGGGGTGTGGTCGGGAGCGTTCTTCTCGAAGAAGAACTGGCCGTTGACGCCGTTCGGGTAGCGCTTGACGGTGAGGGGCCTGCCCCGGAGGTGGGGGAGGAGCACGGGGGCGACGCGGCTGTAATAGTCGATGACCTCGGCCTTGGTGAAGCCGTACTCCGGGTAGAGGACCTTGTCCAGGTTGCTCAGCGTCAGCTCGCGCCCGTCGACCTTGACCGGCACCTTCATAGCCTCACCTCCGAGGGGAGCTTGTCGGGCCGCAGCCCGCGCCACACGGGGTGCCGCAGCCGCTGTTCGTCGGTCCACATCGTGTAGGCCACCTCCCCGACCAGTTCCGGCCTAACCCACCGGTTCCGCCACGGAACCTCGTTGCAGAACGGGCTGCGCGGGATCTCCAGAGGCCGCATCCGCTGGTAGAGGTCATCGAGCACGGCGTCGGTGAACCCGGTGCCGACGTGCCCCACGTACGTGAACCCCTGGTCGGTGAACACCCCCATCACGAGCGACCCGACCCCGCCCGCCCGGCGCCCCTTGCCCGGCTTCCAGCCGCCGATCACGACCTCCCTGGTGATCAGATTCTTGACCTTGATCCACCAGGGGGAGCGGGTGCCCGCCCGATAGGGCGAGTCCAGCCGCTTGGCGACCACACCCTCGAGCCCCTGCTCGTACGTGGCCGTGAGCAGGTCGGAGTCGCCGGGGAAGTACGGTGGAGCGCCGACGTCCAGCTCGTCGAGCAATGCCCGCCGGTCCCGGTAGGGCAGGTCGAACAGCGGCGTGCCGTCGAGGTAGAGCAGGTCGAACGGCATGTACGTGATGGGGTACAGCTCCAGCATCATCGGCTCGGGATCCGTCAGGTGCATCCTGTGCTGCAACCGCTCGAAGCTGGGCCTGCCGCGCGAGTCGAGCGCGACGACCTCGCCGTCGATGATCGCGTTCTTAACCCCGAACCCCGAGATTTCCGGATACCGCCGCGTGTACTCCACCCCATGTCTACCCGTCACCCTCAGCCCCTCGTCAAGGTGAACGATGGCACGGATGCCGTCCCATTTGACCTCCAGCCCGTACCGCTCGCGGTCGGACGGTAGTTCCCCAGGTACGGCCAGCATCGGTTCGACCGGGTATGGCATTGGTTGCCCCATGACGGGTATGTGCCCCATGGCGGACTCATTGAGAGCTGAGGAGTGACCATGCGCAGCATCTGGAAAGGTGCGATCTCCTTCGGGCTGGTCACGATCCCCGTCAAGCTCTACTCCGCCACCGAGCAGAAGGACGTGACGTTCCACCAGGTGCACCGCGAGGACGGCGGCCGGATTCGCTACAAGCGCGTGTGCACGCTGGACGGCGAAGAGGTGCCGTACCCCGACATCGCCAAGGGATACGAACTGGCGTCGGGCGAGATCGTCGTGCTCACCGACGAGGACTTCGAGGGCCTGCCGCTGAGCACGTCACGCAGGATCGACGTCCTCCAGTTCGCCCCGGCCGACCAGATCGATCCGATCTACTTCGCCAAGTCCTACTACCTGGAGCCGGACGCGCAGGGGGCGAAGCCGTACGTACTGCTGCGCAACGCCCTGGAGAGCTCGGGTCAGGTGGCGGTGGTCAAGGTGGCGCTGCGCCAGCGCGAGTCCCTGGCCACGCTGCGGGTACGGGACGGCGTCTTCGTGCTGGAGACTATGCTCTGGCCCGACGAGATCCGCAAGCCGGACTTCGCCTTCCTGGATGAGGACATCGAGGTACGCTCCCAGGAGCTCAAGATGGCCGAGTCCCTGATCACCACGATGGAGTCGGACTTCGACCCGAGCGAGTACCACGACGCTTATCGCGAGGCGTTGCAGCAGGTGATCGAGGCGAAGGTGGCGGGCAAGGAAGTCATTCCTCCCAGGGAGGAAGAGGAAGCCCGCCCGGCGGTGGACCTCATGGCCGCGCTGAGGGCCAGCGTGGAGGCCGCGAAGCGGGAGCGGGAAGCCGGCGAGCCCGCCAAGGCCAAGAAGGCGGCGGGCAAGTCCAAGGACGAAGAGAAGGCCCCCGCGAAGCGCAAGGCCCGCAAGTCCGCCTAAGGCCACCTGCGGCCCCCAACGGGCCTGGTTGAGGCCCGGGCGGCGGGCAGCTGCTCGCCACGCCCACCCGCCGCGCGTGGCTCGCCCGGGCAGCCCTCGATCGATCCGCCCCGCCACGAGCGGAACACCCATAAGGCGCGTCACGCGCGACGAGGATCCGGACTGCGCTATGTGCGGGCGCATTTCGTCCGATGCGGGCTCCGTATGAGGCACCTCCCTGTGCGCGCCGGTGGTGAGTTGCTCAACGCCACGCCGTCCGCGCCGGCTCTCTCCGAACCACGTCCCTGCTGCAATGCCGCATGAAGTGCGGCGTGCCAATCGGGTACGGCCGCGCCACGCGATCGGCCAAATAGGACATATCGGGATAATTCATAACATATCATGAGATAAATCTTTAATACGAGCAATAACACGGTTATTGCATAGCAAAATAGGGTGATTCCTGTTTGTACCCCCTCTGTCCCGGTAATGACCTTTACCGGATGACTCTTCAGCAGGCGTCCAAAGGCGTTTTCCGAGTAATCGGAAAACGTCTAGAACGGGGCAACAGATCCTTTAGGGGGAAACCGAAATGCCCAAGCTCAAGACTGTTATGGCGGGCCTCGCCATCGGTACGGCCATGTCCGGCGGCGTGCTCGCGCTGAGCGCGACGACGACCTCGGCCAGCGCCGGCACCGCCGAGGTGACCACCGGCACGTCCGTCCTCACTGGGGGCGGCTGCGGTTGGCGTCGCTGCCGCGGCTGGGGCTGGGGTGGCCGCGGCTGGGGCCGCCGCAACAACCGGACCGACGTCTTCGTCAACAACAACAACATCAACTTCAACAGGGACAACCACCGCGACTTCCGCAGGGAGTTCAGGTCCGAGCACCACCGCTTCGACCACGACGACGACGATGACGACGACGACTGACAGGAGAGCGGTGGCTGACGCGCGGTGACTTCACCGTGTGCTGACAGCGCAGGGACGAGCGCCCGTCCTCACGGGCGGCCGTGGTCCACGGAAGTGGATCCGGCCGGTGAACGGCGGGCTCTCGGGAACGGTCCGTTTTTCCTTCGCGGTTCGGCCTGAGATTCATTCTCCTCGTCTCCACGGCAATTCCTGGCGAGGGCTCCACTGGCATCGGCCAGGGAGCCCTCACTGTGCTGTGTACGGTGGGTTGTTTGCTCAGGTGCCTTTGTTCGTGCCGGATTTCGAATGCCGTGCGCCGTCCGCCCGCAAGCCCCGCCTTGGCCGGGTGGGGGACGGCGGTTATATGCCACGGGGTATTACTGCTGGGCCATGTGGATGTCTGGTGTCGGGCAAGACTAGACAATGTCGGTTTGCTACCTATTCGGCCGGAAATATGCAGGGTGCGGATGATTCGCTTTGCGGGCATCCGGGGCGTTTCCCGATATTCCGGTCATACTGGATTTGGGGAGCGCCGAGAACGGGGCAATCGATCCTTTAGGGGGGAACCGCAATGCCCAAAACGTTCAAGAATGTTATGGCAGGCCTCGCCATCAGCACGGCACTGGCCGGCGGCGTGGTCGCCGTGGGCGCCACGACGGCCGCGGCCAGCGCCGGCACCGCCACCCAGATCAGCGCCGGTACGTCTGTCCTCACCGGACTGACCGGCTGCCGCCGCTGGCGTCGCTGCGGCGGCTGGGGCGGACGCGGCTGGGGCTGGCGCCGTAACCGTCCCCAGACGATCCGGATCCTCATCCACAACAACAACCAGAACTTCAACGAGAGCCGGAACAGGTTCGACGACCGCCGGTTCGACGACCGCCGGTTCCGCTTCCACGGCTTTGACGACGATGACTTCTAGAGTTGACGTCTCGGTCTGAGCAGGCGGCGCATTTCCCTGCGCCGCTGAGGAGTTCACCAAGGCGATGAACTCCGGTCGCACGAACGAGTGCCCGTATTCGCAAGGATCGTCGCCCTCCGGGCGGAGGACGACATCCATCGGCGAATGCGGGCACTCACCTGTTTGCCCAGCACTCTGGCGCCACGCCTTTCACGGTGTGCCGCCCATGTGGGGACCTGATCGGGTGCCGTCGACCCGCCCCACGCACCCTGGTAGTCCAGGTCGATCCGGCCGGCCCGGCCTCGGTGGATCACATCGATCCACCCCGCCTGTGGTCCATCACGTTGATCCGTGCCACTCGCCGTCGCTGCCATCGATGCCCGCCGAGCCCGGACACACGGGCGGTCGCCCAGCGCCGCCTCAGGCCATCAAGCTGGGAGAGAGAAGGGGCTTTGACGGAGGTGTGCGTCCGGCGAGTAGCCGCGATCGTCGCGTGCTCGCCGACAAGGTCGTCCAGGCCCGTGCACTCCACCGGGCGGTGGGAGCCGGCTTCCGGCCACGTCGATCACCAGGCCCGGCCCGCCGTCGCGTGTGAGCCGCCAGGATGATCGCCGCTCGGGGATGGTGTCGGGGTACGTGTGGATGCGGCCGCTTCGGCCTCGGGCATGGGGCGCGGCATGGCCGGTGCGATGGGGAGACGCGGCACGGCCGGCGTGGTGGGGGATGAAAGGCGGGGACAAAGAAGCCGAGTGCCCGTATTCGCGAGCGGATGTTGATCCGTGCGAATACGGGCACTCGTGTGACCGGAGTCCACCTCGTCGGTGAGCTCCCGGGTGGTGCGGAAAGCGCGCCACAGGCTCGGGCTAAGACGTCAGCCCTCAGAGGAGGCCGCCGCCACCG
>NZ_JBFAMX010000378.1:0-9887 GCF_040659615.1 Nonomuraea sp. NPDC049784 | reverse complement strand
CTGAGCGAGCCCCGCTCGGCCGGGGTCCAGAAGGCCGCCCAGAACGCCGGCTTCCTGGTCAACGCCCTCCAGCCCGACGCCGTACGCATCGCGCCACCCCTGGTCGTCACGGCCGAGGAGATCGACGCGTTCGTGGCCGCGTACCCGGCGATCCTCGCGGAGGCAGCCAAATGACCAGACACTTCCTGCGCGACGACGATCTCACGCCCGCCGAGCAGGCCGAGGTCCTGGAGCTCGCCGCGGCCATGAAGAAGGACCGGTTCGGCTACCGCCCGTTCGAGGGCCCGCAGACCGTCGCCGTCCTGTTCGACAAGCCGTCGGCCCGCACCCGCGTCTCCTTCCACACCGGCATTGGCGAGCTCGGCGGGCTGCCGCTGGTCGTGGACAACGTCTCGGCGCTCATGGGCCGCGGCGAGCCCGCCGCCGACCTCGCCAGAGTGCTCGACCGGCAGGTCGCCGCCATCGTCTGGCGGACCACCGGGCAGGAGCTCATCGACGAGATGGCCGCCCACTCCCGGGTGCCCGTGGTCAACGCGCTCACCGACGAGTTCCACCCCTGCCAGATCCTCGCCGACCTGCAGACCGTCCAGGAGAAGCTGGGCAGGACCGCCGGGGTCACGTTCACGTACCTGGGCGACGGCGCCAACAACATGGCCCACTCCTACCTGCTCGGCGGCGCCACCGCGGGCATGCACGTGCGGATCGCCGCCCCGGCCGGCTACCAGCCGGACGCGGTCATCCTCGACCAGGCGGCCGCCATCGCGGCCAAGACGGGCGGCTCGGTGATCGCGCTGACCGACCCGGTGGCCGCCGTCCAGGGGGCTCACGTGATCGCCACCGACACGTGGGTGTCGATGGGCCAGGACGGCAAGGAGCAGCGGGTGGCCGTGCTCAAGCCGTACCAGGTGAACTCCGAGCTGCTCGAGCACGCCGCGCCCGACGCGATCGTGCTGCACTGCCTGCCCGCCTACCGCGACTACGAGATCACCACCGAGGTGCTCGAAGGCCCGAAGAGCGTCGTGTGGGACCAGGCGGAGAACCGGCTGCACGCCCAGAAGGCGCTTCTCCACTGGCTAGTGTCACGCGTGACCTCGCGGAGCGAGGGCACCAATAAGCACAGTGACCAAGTCATGAGGCCGGAGGACTCATGACTATCCCGATGACCAAGGCCGCGCGGCAGGCGAAGATCACCGACCTGCTGCAGCGGAAGGCGGTGCGCTCCCAGCCGGAGCTCGCCAAGCTGCTCGCCGAGAGCGGGCTCGAGGTCACCCAGGCCACGCTCTCGCGTGACCTCGACGAGCTCGGCGCGCTCAAGCTGCGCGCCGACGACGGATCCCTGGTTTACGCCCTCCCCGGCGAGGGCGGCGGCCGGATCCCGCTCACCAGGCTGGGCACCGGCGAGTCCCCGGCCGCGCGGCTGCACCGCATCGCCGAGGAACTGCTGGTCAACGCCGAGGCTTCGGCCAACTTGGTCATCGTGAGAACCCCCCCGGGCGCGGCCCAGTTCCTGGCCTCCGCCATCGACCACGCCGACTGGGAGTCGATCCTCGGCACGGTCGCCGGCGACGACACGATCCTCGTCATCAGCCGCGATCCGACCGGGGGCCAGGCCGTCGCGGAGGCCCTGCTGAAGGTGGCCGACCGGCGCGGCTAGTGCCAAGCATCGAGACCTGTACCTGGAGACAGTGAAATGCCGGAAAGAGTGGTCCTCGCCTATTCAGGCGGGCTGGACACCTCAGTCGCCATCCCGTACCTGGCCGAGCAGATGGACGCCGAGGTGATCTGCGTCGCCGTGGACCTCGGCCAGGGCGGCGAGGACATGGACGTGGTCCAGCAGCGGGCGATCGACTGCGGCGCGGCCGAGTCGATCGTGGTGGACGCCAAGGAGGAGTTCGCCGCCGACTTCTGCGTGCCCGCCCTGCAGGCCAACGCCCTCTACATGGACCGCTACCCGCTGATCTCCTCGCTCTCGCGCCCGCTCATCGTCAAGCACCTGGTCTCGGCGGCCAAGCAGTTCGGCGGCACGTTCGTCTCCCACGGCTGCACCGGCAAGGGCAACGACCAGGTCCGCTTCGAGGCCGGCCTGTCCGCGCTCGCCCCCGGCCTCAAGGTCGTCGCGCCCGCCCGCGACTTCGCCTGGACGCGCGACAAGGCCATCGAGTACGCCGAAGCCAAGGGCCTGCCCATCGAGACGTCGAAGAAGAACCCGTTCTCGATCGACCAGAACCTCTGGGGCCGCGCCATCGAGACCGGCTTCCTCGAGGACATCTGGAACGGGCCCACCGAGGAGGTCTACTCCTACACCGCCGACCCGTCCCAGACGCGCGACGCCGACGAGGTGGTCATCACCTTCGAACAGGGCGTCCCGTTCAAGGTCGACGGGCGGGCGCTGACGCCGTACCAGGTCATCGACGAGCTGAACAGGCGCGCGGGCGCGCAGGGCGTCGGCCGGATCGACCTGGTCGAGGACCGCCTCGTCGGCATCAAGTCGCGCGAGGTGTACGAGGCGCCGGGCGCCATCGCGCTCATCGCCGCCCACATGGAGCTGGAGAACGTCACCGTCGAGCGCGACCTGGCCCGCTTCAAGCGCGGCGTGGACCAGCGGTGGAGCGAGCTCGTCTACGACGGCCTGTGGTTCTCGCCGCTCAAGAACGCCCTCGACGCGCTCATCGCCGAGGCCCAGAAGCACGTCTCCGGCGACATCCGCATGACTCTGCACGGCGGCAAGGCCACGGTCACCGGCCGCCGCTCGGAGCAGTCCCTGTACGACTTCTCGCTGGCGACCTACGACACCGGCGACACATTCGACCAGTCCCTGGCCAAGGGCTTCGTCCAGCTTTTCTCCCTCCCCGCTAAGATCGCCGCCGCGCGAGACGCCAAGAAGGGGTGACGTGCACTATGGTCGCGCCCGAGCACAGGAGCTCGGGGCGAGAGAGCGTGGAACGATGCCAACGAGTCCCGAAGCGGGTGCGACCATTGAAATGGTCACGAAGGAGATAACGGTGAGTGATGGCAAGCCGATGCGGCTGTGGGGCGCGCGCTTCGAGAGCGGCCCGTCCGACGCGCTGGCCCGGCTGTCGGTGAGCGTGCACTTCGACTGGCGGCTCGTGCCGTACGACCTGGCAGCGTCCAGGGCGCACGCGCGCGTGCTGCACAGGGCGGGGCTGCTGAGTGACGAGGAGCTCGAGCGCATGATCGGCGCGCTCGACGACCTGGAGCAAGCCTGCAAGGCGGGCGAGTTCCGGCCGACGGTCGCCGACGAGGACGTGCACACCGCGCTGGAGCGCGGCCTGCTCGAGCGGCTCGGCTCGCTGGGCGGCAAGCTGCGCGCGGGGCGTTCACGCAACGACCAGATCGCCACCGACCTGCGCCTCTACCTGCGCGACCACGCCCGCGCGATCGTCTCGCGCCTGGTCGAGCTGGAGACCGCGCTCATGGCCCAGGCGGAGCAGCACGCCGACACTGCCGCGCCGGGCATGACGCACCTGCAGCACGCGCAGCCGGTGTCGTTCGGCCACCAGCTCCTGGCCCACGTGCACGCCTTCACCCGCGACGTCGACCGGCTCACCGACTGGGACAAGCGCGCCGCGATCTCCCCGCTCGGCGCGGGCGCGCTCGCGGGCTCGTCGCTGCCGCTCGACCCGCAGGCCGTGGCAGAGGAGCTGGGCTTCTCGGCCGCCGCGCCCAACTCGATGGACGCGGTCTCCGACCGCGACTTCGCGGCGGAGTTCCTGTTCGACGCGGCCATGATCGGCGTGCACCTGTCGCGGCTGGGCGAGGAGATCGTCCTGTGGGCCTCGCAGGAGTTCCGCTGGATCGAGATGGACGACGCCTACTCCACCGGCTCGTCGATCATGCCCCAGAAGAAGAACCCCGACGTCGCCGAGCTGGCCCGCGGCAAGTCCGGCCGCCTGATCGGCAACCTGATGTCGCTGCTGACCACGCTCAAGGGCCTGCCGCTGACCTACAACCGCGACCTGCAGGAGGACAAGGAGCCCGTCTTCGACGCGGTCGACACCCTGCTGCTGGTCCTGCCCGCGGTGGCCGGGCTGGTCGCGACCATGCGGGTCAACACCGCCCGCATGGAGTCCTCGGCGCCCGACGGGTTCGCGCTCGCCACCGACCTGGCCGAGCTGCTCGTACGCCGTGGGGTCCCGTTCCGCGAGGCCCACGAGGCGGTCGGCCACCTCGTGGTGTGGTGCCAGGTCAACGACAAGGACCTGGGCGAGCTCACGGACGACGAACTGGTCAAGGTGTCGCCGCACCTGACGCCCGACGTGCGCGACGTCCTCAACGTGCCCGGTGCCCTGGCCGCCCGCAAGGCCCACGGAGGCACCGCCCCCGACCGCGTGCGCGACCAGCTCATCGCGCTCAGGGAGGCGGTCGACACGCAGGCGGCATGGGCAGCGGGGAGCTGAGCCCCGCCGCGCTGCCGCGGGGCTTCTTCGACAGGCCGTCACACGAGGTGGCGCCCGACCTGCTCGGGCGTGTGCTCGTGCACGGCAGCGTGGATGGAGCCGTCGCCGTGCGCCTGACCGAGGTCGAGGCGTACGGCGGCCCCGGCGAGGATCCGGCGGCGCACACCTACCGGGGCAAGACGCCGCGCAACGCGGTCATGTTCGGCCCCCCAGGCCACCTGTACGTGTACTTCACGTACGGCATGCACTTCTGCGCGAACCTGGTGTGCCTGCCCGAGGGCTTCGGCTCGGCCGTGCTGCTGCGGGCGGGCGAGGTGGTGGCAGGCATCGAGGAGGCCCGAGCCCGGCGCTCCTCCAAGGGGAACGGCACAGTGGCGCGCGGCAGGACGATTCCCGACCGGGACCTCGCGCGCGGCCCGGCCAGGCTGGCCGTCGTCCTCGGCCTGCTCCGCGAGCACAACGGCCTCGACGCGATCGGGGACGCCTCGCGGGCGCTTCCCGGCGACGCCCCCTTCGCCTCCGGCCGCCGGCTGACCGGCGCGCCCCACGGAGCGGCGGCCGTGCTGGAGGGCCGCCCGGCCGACCCGGCCTCGATCAGGTCAGGCCCGCGTACCGGCATCTCGACCGCCAAGGACACCCCGTGGCGGTTCTGGATCGACGGCGACCCGACCGTGTCGCCGTACCGCCCTCACGTGCCGCGCCGCCGCAACGCCGCGGCCACCTCCGTCGGAGGGGCGCCCAGCTCGTGAGGACTGAAGATGTGCAGGTGGTCGCCGGTGTCGATCTCGAGTATCTCGCTCCGCAGCCCCCACCGCCTGCGTACGTCGACCTTGACGTCCCAGATCGCCTCCCAGGGCACGTGCCGCTTGCCCGCGAACCCGTGCACCACGGTGATCCCGCTCTCGTCGGCGGCCAGCCGTACGGGGACGATCAGGTCACGCAACCCCATCCCGCCGATCAGCACCGCCGCGGGAACGGCCAGGAGCACGCCGCGCACGTCGCCCTGGACCCACCAGTAGACGGCGAGTCCGGCACACGCCAGAGCCCCTAAGATCTTGAAAACGGCCAGCTCGCGACGGACCCTCCACATGGAGACAGAGCGTATCCAAGTGGCGGTCAACCCTGGCGATCGGGCAGGCTTGTCATACTTAATGTCCAACGTCTCAATGGAAAGCCGGCACCGTGACCGACATTCTCGATGACCTCGCGTGGCGAGGCCTGATCGCTCAGTCCACCGACCTCGACGCCCTGCGCGCGTCCATGGCCAAGGGACCGATCACGGTCTATGCCGGTTTTGACCCCACCGCCGCTTCCCTGCACGTCGGCCACTTCGTGCCGCTGCTCACGCTGCGCCGTCTCCAGCTGGCGGGGCATCGCCCGATCGGTCTGGTCGGCGGCGCCACCGGCCTGATCGGCGACCCGAGCGGGCGCAACACCGAGCGTTCGCTCAATTCCAGCGAAGTGGTCACGGAGTGGGTGGAGCGCCTGCGCGGGCAGGTCGGGCGTTTCCTCGACTTCGACGCCCAGCCGAATGCCGCCCTCATGGTCAGCAACCTCGACTGGACCGGCGAGCTGAGCGCCATCGATTTCCTGCGCGACATCGGCAAGCACTTCCCGGTCAACCGCATGCTGGCCAGGGAGTCCGTCTCCGCGCGGCTGCAGGGGGAGGGGCTGAGCTACACCGAGTTCAGCTACCAGATCCTGCAGGCCAACGACTACCTCGAGCTGCACCGCCGCTATAACTGCACGCTGCAGATCGGCGGCAGCGACCAGTGGGGCAACATCACGGCCGGCGCCGACCTGGTCCGCCGCATCGAGGGCGCGCACGTCCACGCGCTCACCCTGCCGCTGATCACCAAAGCCGACGGCACCAAGTTCGGCAAGACGGCGGGCGGCGCGCTCTGGCTCGACCCCGAGATGACCTCGCCCTACGCCTTCTACCAGTACTTCCTCAACTCCGACGACCGCGACGTGATCCACTACCTCAAGGTGTTCACGTTCAAGAGCCGCGAGGAGATCGAGGTCCTGGAGAAGGCCGTCGCTGAGCGTCCCTTCGCCCGCGAGGCCCAGCGGACGCTGGCCGAGGACCTCACCGAGCTGCTGCACGGCAAGCAGGAGCTCGACGCGGTCGTGGCCGCCTCGAAGGCGCTCTTCGGCCAGGGCGAGCTGGAAGACCTGCCCGCCTCGACGCTGGGAGCGGCGCTGGCCGAGGTGCCCAAGGCCGCGATCCCCGCGCTCGGGGTGCCGTTCGTGGACCTGCTGGCCGACAGCGGGCTCGTGGAGTCGAAGTCGGCGGCCCGGCGTGCCGTGAAGGAGGGCGGGGCGTACCTCAACAACGTCAAGATCACCGACGAGGCGTACGTGCCGACCGCCGATGACCTGCTGCACGGGCGCTTCATGGTGCTGCGGCGCGGCAAGAGGTCGATCGGCGGCGTCGAGGTCGCCTCTTAGCTCTTGGCTGAAGCGGGCCTTTCCGGGGTGGAAGGGCCCGCTTTCGCATTCACCGGCGGGTGAACAGCGCCACCGTCAGCCCCGGCAGATCGGCGGAGTGCTTGGCCAGGCTGAGCTTGAACCCCGCCTTCTCCACTTCCCCCACCCGCGGAATCGCCGACTGTTTGCTCCCGCGCCAGACCACCCAAACCCGGTCTCGCCCCTTCAAAGCGGCGCCAACATCGAACCGCTCGGGATAGCCGAATCCGTCGGGGGAGGGCATGTCGCCGGACTTGAGCACGTCGACGGGCATCTGGGAGTCGGCGTAGTACTCGAAGCCGGTGCGGAGCTGGCTCTGCCCGTAGACGATCGCGTCATCGGGCTCGGCCTTGATGACGCGCAACGCCCAGGGGATGTTCTCGAACCGCCCGTTCTCCTCACGTACCGTCACGTGCTCCTGGAACGACAGCGCGCACCCCAGCAGTACGACCACCACCGCGGCCACCACGTGAAGCCGGGGGAGGGACGCCACGGCGAGCCCGGCCAGCAGCGCCAGCGCGGGAGCGGTCACGAAGAGGTAGCGATCCACGTAGACGGGCGTCACGAGCTGCGACACCGCCAGCAGCAGCACCGGAGGCAGGACCAGCCACCCGGCAAGCGCGAACACCCACGCCCGCCGGTCCACTCGTGACGCTCTCCACAGCAGGACCGCACCGGCCAGCGCCATCGCGAACAACATCACCCCGAGCCCGGTCGCCCCCGCCGCCATCTTCGGGAACTTCAGCCACACCTCCGGCCCCCGCTGTGGGATCCAGCTGATCGCGTGCCGCTCCCCGAACCCCACCAGGCCCAGCACGACAGCAGGCAGGCAGCCGGCCGCGAGCGCCGCCAGCATCCGCACCACCGAGGCCCGGCGCGCCAGCGCCAGCTGGGCAGGGAGCACCAGCACCGCGAACAGATGAGTGCAGCACACGAGCGCGACCGCCACCCCGTAGACCGTCCACCGCCTGGCATCAGGCCGCTCGATGGCCCGGTGCAGCGTCCAGAACGAGAACACGACGGCGGCAGCAGCGAACGCGTACGGCCTGGCGAAGGCCCCGAAGTAGGACACCGAGGGCATGATCGCGAAGACGGCAGCGCCGATCACCCCGGCGCGCGTGCTGTGCAGCCGCCGGCCCAGGTCGACCAGGAACCAGGCGGCCACACCGATCCCCACCGCCGGCGGCAACCGCAGCCACAGCTCCGCCGTGCCCGCCTTCACCCAGAGGTGCATGAACAGGTAGTACGGAAGGAAATGGCCGTCGATGTGCCGCGCCAGCTCCCACATCCCGGACAGTGACCGGGAGGCGGCGCTGATGGTGGCCAGTTCGTCGCCGTTCAGGGTGGCGGAGCCGGTCCCCGTGAACGCCGCGGCCCCGGCGAGCAATGCCATCCACCACGGGGTGGACGTGCGGAGCCGCTCGGCGGGACGGGCTGGGGGAGCGAGCGTGGCGGCAGTGGTCACCGGGGCAGGATACGCGTTCCCCCGGCTATTGCTGCGTGGTACGTGTCGGCTTCATAACGATCACCACCCGCCGCTCGGCATCACCGACCGGCCGCTCGTACTCCAGGCCGTAGCGGTTGGCCAGCACGTCGAAGAAGTCGCCCGACGGATCGGGCTCCACCCGCTCGACCACGCCACGGATCTCCACATAGCGGTACGGCTTCTCGGGATCGTTGATGGAGACCGCTACCTGCGGATGCTCCATGACATTTCGATACTTGCGGCGGTCCATCGTGGTCGTGAACCGCAGGTGCTCCCCGTCCCAGATCGTCCAGACGGGGTTCACGTTGGGCACTCCGTCCGGTCCGATCGTCGCCAGATGGGCAAACAAGGGCCGGTGCAGCAGGTCCAGGTGGCTTTCAGGAATCATCGGTGCCTCTCCCTCGATATGGGTATATGGAGAATATCAAAGCTTTGATATCCATCAATGTTGTACCATTCCCGGCATGGGGATGCCTGCGGACGAACGTCTCGGACTGGACATCAAGCGCACGGAGCAGGCCTTGATCGCCGCAAAGCAGGCTGCCATCCGGCCGGCAGGGCTGACCGTTCCCCAGTACGCGGCCTTGTTCGCGCTGGCCGGCAACCCCGGTATGTCGGGCGCGGCGCTGGCGCGAGCGTGCTTGGTCACGCCCCAGGCCATGACCGTCGTCCTGAAGAACCTGGAGGAACGGGGGTTCATCGAGCGCTCGCCGCACCCTTGGCACCGCAATGTCCTGGAGACCCTGCTGACCGAGGCCGGGCGCGCGGCGCTGGAGGCGGCGGACGAGCGGGCCGTGGTGGTGGAGCGGGCGATCGCGGCCGAGTTCAGCGCGGAGGAACGGAAGATCCTGCGGGACCTGCTGGCCCGGTGCGGTGAGGCCATTGCCCGCGCCGCCCGGGAGCTGTGACGATGCTGCCCGGCTGGCCGGTGACACGCCTGCTCGGCTGGGCGGTGACGGGCCGTCTGGCGAGGCGATTTGACGTGGGGCGGATCGCGACCTAGTCTTTCACTTCGCGCCGGGAGCGAGCCGGACGCCACTCAGGCGGACGGGCCCCCGCGCAAGCCCCTTGAATTGACGAGCCACTCGGCGGAGCCGCTTCGGCGTGCTCTGGCTTGAGGTCGTCTTCGGGCGCGCCGTGATCACCGGAAAATCGGTTGATTGGACACGCTCTGGATGACACGGTAAGTTATGAGGGTTGCCCCGGAAACGGGGTGCAACATCCTAGCCAGGTTTGACCGGCTTCTAGCAAATCCTCGGATTTGACAGGAGATTGGCAACTTGGTAAATTTTAGGAAAACGAACGGTGCGCCTCCGAGCGAGAGCCGAAGGGCTTGAGCGAGGATGTACGCGTCCGTTTCTTGAGAACTCAACAGTGTGTTAAAAGCCAGTGCATGAGATTTACATGCATGACCCCGTCTTTTGACGGATAGCTCGGATTGATTTCCGGACAGACATTGTTTGGAGAGTTTGATCCTGGCTCAGGACGAACGCTGGCGGCGTGCTTAACACATG
>NZ_JBFAMX010000377.1:0-9910 GCF_040659615.1 Nonomuraea sp. NPDC049784 | reverse complement strand
GACCGAGGTGGACACCACGCGGGTGTATTCGTCGAGGTCGAGGGCGCTGAACTCACCGGTGCCGCACGCGGTGAACACTCCTCCCGCCCCCGCCGCGACCCCGTCGGCGACGTGCCGGGCCAGAGCGGGTTCGGCGAGGTCGCCATCGGCGTCGAAGGGAGTGACCGGGAAGAAGAGAACACCATCTAGCCGCATCGACAGTCCTTTCTAGCGGATGCCCTCCCTGCGAAGAGTGGCAGCCAGCTTGCGGGTGTGTTTGATCACTGCCTCGGTGATCTGCTCGGTCTCAGCGGGTCCGAGCCTCGCGGGCATGGCGCAGCTGATCGCGTCGGTGGCCGGGATGCGGTAGTCGACCGCCACGGCCACGCAGGCAAGGCCGGGCGTGCCCTGCTCTCGTTCGTATGCCCAGCCCCGGGTGCGGACCTGGTCGAGCTCGCCCGTCAGCTTGTTCAGATCGGTGATCGTGTGATCGGTCATCCCCGGCAGCGGGTCGGGCAGCAGCGCCACTACCTCGTCGTCCGTGAGCTGGGCCAGCAGCACCTGCCCGAGCGCCGTGACGTGGGCGGGCAGTCGCCGGCCCACCCGAGGGATCACGTGGTCGGCCTCACGCGACTCGCGGGTGGCCAGGTAGAGCACGTGCGCGCCGTCCCGGCGGGCGAAATGGGCGGTCTGCCCGATCTCTGCCCGCAGGTCCTCCAGGGTCTCCTGCGCGAACGGCAGCGCGGGATCCTTGTCGAGGTACGCGGTGCCGGTCAGCAGCGCGTGCGGCCCGATGCCGAACGCCGACCTGCCCGAGTCGGTCTCCACCCAGTTGAGCTCGACCAGCGTCCGCATGAGGGCGTGCAGACTGCTCCGCGGGAAGCCGGTGCGCTGCTGGAGCTCCGACAGCGTCAGGTTGTTGTGCGACTCGGCCAGGGCCTCGAGGATGCGTACCGTCCGCTCCGCGGACTTGACCAGCTGGGGCTCCATACTCATCCCATCTCGACTGCGGCTTCGGACATCCAGAATATGGGATAGCGTCCAGATACATGGACGCTTAACCCTTGATGGCGCCGCTTGTCAGACCTCGCATGAACTGCCGCTGGAAGGCGAGGAACGCGATGATCGACGGCAGCAGCGCCAGCAGCGAGGCCGCCAGCAGAACGCCGATCCCCACCTCCTCGTCGGAGCGGAGCGAGCGCAGCGCGATGGGCAGTGTCCACATGCTCGACTCCGGCGCGACGATCAGGGGCAGCAGGTACTGGTCCCAGATCATGGTGAAGCCGAAGACCCCGATCACGCCGAGTGCGGGACGGCACAGCGGCACGATGATGGTGGCGAAGATCCGCAGCTCGCCCGCGCCGTCGATGCGCGCGGCCTCCTCCAGTTCGACCGGCACTTCCTTCATGAACTCGGTCATGACCAGGATGGAGAAGCCCCAGGCGCCGACCGGCAGGATCATGCCCGCGTACGTGCCGATGAGGTTCACGTGCAGCAGCGGCATGTCCGACAGGACGAGCGAGAGGGGGATCGCGATGATCTCCTCCGGCAGCATCATCGTGGTGAGCATGAGCAGTAGCACGATCGTCATCCCGCGGAACTTCTTGCGTGCCAGCGAGTACGCGGCGAAGACACTCACGAGCATCTGCAGCAGCAGGCCGAAGCCCACGACGATGAAGGAGTTCAGCAGGTAGAGGTAGACGTTCTTCTCCTTGGCCTGGATGAAGTTCTCCAGGGTGAATTCGTCCGGCCACAGGGAGAAGGAGGTGGGGTCGAGAGTCTTGCTGAACGCGCTCACCAGCAGCCCGACCAGCGGCCCGGTGAAAACCACCACCATAAAGCCATAAATCAGGACTTTTCCGGTGACGGCCACGGGACCCTTGCGCGACTCCAACCCCAGAGCGCTGTCGAACCTCATGTCGCCTGCCTCCTGCGCAACATTTGCGCGATCAAGGTGAGCGCCAGCGTGGCCAGGAACAGCACGATGCCGCCCGCCGAGGCCACACCCAGATCGTTCTTCTGGAATCCGAGCTTGTAGATCAAGGTCATCAGCACCTCTGACGACCCGTTCGGACCACCGTTCGTCAGGACGTACACCTCGACGAAGACCCGCAGCCCGCGAATGGCGGCCAGCGTGAACAGGATCCAGAACACCGGCCGCAGGGCGGGCAGCGTGATGTGCCGCAGCCGATGCCAGGTGGAGGCGCCGTCCACGGCCGCCGCCTCGTAGAGCGTGCGGTCGACGCCGACCAGCCCCGCCAGGAAGATCATCATGTCGTACGGGGTGCCGCGCCAGATGCTCATCAGCATGATCGACCAGAGCGAGGAGTGCTCGCTGGCCAGCCACGGCTGGGGATCGATGCCGACCCAGCCGATGATCGTGTTGAGCATCCCGCTGTCGGCGGGGTGGAACATGATCCGCCACACCTCGGCCACGGCCGCCATCGTGGTGACGACCGGCAGGAAGGCCGCGGTGCGGATGAACCACAGATACCGGGCGGGCCCCTCGATGAGCAGCGCGAATCCCAGGCCCAGCACGAGCGAGCCGACCGTGGTGCCCAGCGCCAGCAGGATGCTGTGCCAGATGGCCGCGGCGAAGTCGGAGTCGCTGATGATCGTCTTGTAGTTCTCCAGGCCGAGCCATTCGTCACCGAGGAACGTCTGGACCTTGAAGAAGCTCTTCCACAGGCCCACGAACATCGGGATGAACTTGAAGTACAGGAACAGCAGCAGCGCGGGCGCCAGGAACAGCCAGGCGATCAGCTGCCCCCGCCACCGCACCCGTTTGGTGCGGCGATGGGGGCTCGCCGTGCGGCCAGGCGCCTGGGTGAGTGTGGAGGTCATGACGCTTTCTGGCTCTGGAGTTCCTGTGTGAGCTTGGTGTTCAGCTGGTCCATCGACGTCTTGACGTTCGCGGAGCAGTCGGCCCAGACCGCGTTGATGGAGTCGGCGGAGTCCTGGCGGATCGGCGCCCAGTTCGGGACCGGCGGTGCGTAGACGGCGTTGGCGTAGGCGTCCTGGAACACCTTCCAGCGCGGGTCCTGCCGCTCGCCGGCCATGTCGACCTGGGTGTTGACGGGCAGGCGGACGATGGCGCCGTTGGCGTCCTTGTTCATGCCGATCTTCTGGCCCTCAGGGGAGATCGCGAACTCGGCGAACTTCTTCTGCGCGTCCTGCTGGTCGGAGCCGGCCATCATGTAGACGTTCTCGCCCTCGCCGAGCGTGCCGGGGCCGCCGGACGGACCCTTGGGCAGGGGCAGGACCTCGATCTTGTCGGTGCCGATGCTCTTGACGAACCGGGCGAGCACGTACGGGCCGACCAGGTAGATGCCGCCCTGTCCCTTCTCGAAGACCTCATGCGTGACGGTCGTGTCGTTGCTGACCGCGCCCGGGTTGACGGTCTTGGTCTTGCAGAACTGGTCCTGGAGGTACTGGACGGCCTCCACGGTCTTCGGGTCGTTGACCGTGGACTGGAAGTGGCCGCCGCCGGTGCTCTTGATGAAGTCGCCGCCGTTGGCGTAGATGAGGGAGGAGGCGTACCAGGAGGCGTAGCCGCGCTTGGTGCCCGCGGGGATGACGAAGCCCGCCGTGTCGGCCTTGCCGTTGCCGTCGGGGTCCTTCTCCGTGAACGCCTGCGCTAACTTGGCCAGGTCCTCCCAGCTCTGGGGCGGCTCCATGCCGACCTTCTCGCGCCAGTCCTTCCGTACGATCAGCGCGAACGACTGGGCGGAGAACGGAGCGCCGTAATACTTGCCATCGCTGCCCGCGGCGGCCACCCACGCGCGGTCGGCCAGCTTGTCGCCGCCGGCGAGCGAGGCCTTGTCGACTTCGCGCAGCCAGCCCTGCGAGTGCATGTTGCCGAGCTGGGCGGTGTCGTTGATGACGATGTCGGGAAGCTGCTTCTGGGCGGCCTGCTGATTCAGCTTGGTCTCGAAGTCGTCGAATAGCGCGACGACTTTCGTCTTCACCCCGCTGGCCTTGGTGAATGCGTCGGCGAGTTTCACCGCCGTCTTGGCGGAGTCGGAATCGGGCGCCTGCCTGATCCAGATCTCCAGCGCGTTGTCTGAACCTGATCCCCCGGAACCGCAGCCTGTCAGCGTTACGGCCAGGGTCGCTGTGACCGCGACCCCGAGCAGACGACGTGACATCAGACCGCCTCCCGTTCACATACGTGGACTTGAGTCGTGGACTTGAACTCGTGCCTGTGAACGTAACTAGTGACATGGTTCACGGTCAATATTCAAGGATGTGAATTTCGGTCAGAATCGTGTACATCATGGATGCATGCGCATTCTTATGACCGGAGCCGCTGGAAAAGTCGGCGCGCTGCTCCGCCCACGGCTCGCCCGCGACGGCCGCACGCTGCGGCTTTCCGACATCCACCCGGTCGAGCCGGGCCCCGGTGAGGAGTGGGTGACGGCGGACCTCGCCGACCCGGCCGCGGTGGCCGAGGCGATGAAGGGCGTGGACGCGGTGATCCATCTCGGCGGCCAGAGCCGGGAGCATCCCTGGGCCGACATAGTGCAGGCCAACATCAATGGAACGCAAGTGCTTCTGGAGGCGGCTCGCCAGGAGGGCGTCCAGCAGCTGGTGCTCATGGGCAGCCACCACGCGGCCGGCTTCCACACCCGCCCCGCCGACGGCTCCGACTTGCCCGACTACGCCTTCCCCCGGCCCGACACCTTTTACGGAGTGAGCAAGGTCGTCATGGAGGCGCTCGGGAGCCTCTACCACGACCGGTTCGGCATGAACGTGACCGTCGTCCGGCTCGGCACCTGCAACGAGGCCTCCGGCGACACGCGGGGGCTGGCCACCTGGATCTCGCCTGACGACCTGACCCGCTTGATCGAGGCGGCGCTGACCGCGCCCGGGTACCACGTGGTCTGGGGCGTCTCGGACAACGCGCGGCGATGGTGGTCGCTGGAGGAGGCCGAGTCCATCGGGTACGTCTCCCGCG
The DNA here is from genome assembly GCF_040659615.1 of Nonomuraea sp. NPDC049784. NCBI lineage: Bacteria > Bacillati > Actinomycetota > Actinomycetes > Streptosporangiales > Streptosporangiaceae > Nonomuraea > Nonomuraea sp. NPDC049784. The sequence goes on along the minus strand of NZ_JBFAMX010000377.1, from coordinate 4,974 downwards.
ACTCCTCCGACCCCCAGGCCGCGGCGCTCATCGCCGAGCAGGGGGAGCCGGACCTTTCCGAGCCGCTGCACAACCGCGCCGGAGGTGTGTTCACCCTCAAGGAACTGGGCGGCCGCTGGTAACGCCCCACCGCCGGTGGTGGGCGCCGGCGCGGAGGCGCGCGCTGCGGCGTGGGATGTCGTGCGCGCCCGCCACCTCCCGCGCCGAGCGCGACGTCGTGGTGCACTGCTGCCCTCGTGATGCGGCCGCATCAGGCGCGGTGCTGTGACGGCTGGTCATACCTCTCTTGACCAGGCGATTCATGAATCGCACACGAACGGCGCGCACGACGGGGAGCACTGGCAACCGGTTGCAAGAACCTTGACGGCGTTAGGGGCAAAGGTCAAGGCTTGTTCTGGCAACCGTTTGCAAGGGAGGACGGCGATGGCGGCGACGATCAAGGACGTGGCGCGCGCCTGCGGCGTGCACGTGTCCACCGTGTCCCGTACCTTCTCCGCGCCGCACCTGGTCAATCCTGCCACCAGGAGCCGCGTGCTGGCCGCCGCCGACGACCTCGGCTACCGCCCCAACCGCGCGGCCAGGGCTCTCACCACCGGGCGCACGTTCAACATGGGCCTGATCGTGGCGGACATCTCCAACCCGTTCTTCCCTCCGCTCATCAAGGCGGCCCAGGCGCAGGCCAGAGGCCGCGACTACCACGTCTTCGTGGCCGACACCGACGAGGACCCGCGGGTCGAGGAGGAGCTGATCAGGACGTTCACCAAGCAGGTGGACGGCGTCCTGCTGTGCAGCCCCCGCCTGTCGAACAAGATGATCGAGCGCCTGGCGGAGGACGTGCCCTTCGTGGTGATCAACCGGCGGATCAAGGGCATGCCCGCCGTGCTGATGAACGTCGCCCAGGGCGCCAAGCTCGCGCTGGAGCACCTGGCCGGGCTCGGCCACCGCAGGATCGCGCTCGTGTCGGGCCCCCTCGGCTCGTGGACCAGCAACGAGATGCAGGGTGCCGCCGCCGAGACCGCCGGGCTCGACCTCGTCTTCTTCGGACCCAACCAGCCAACGGAGTCGGGCGGTCTGGCGGTGGCCGCGGACGTGGCGGCCTGCGGGGCGACCGCGGTGCTCGCGTACAACGACCTCGTCGCCCTCGGCCTCATCGAGGGGCTGGCGGAGATGGAGATCGGGGTACCAGACAAGATAAGTGTCGTCGGGTTCGACGACATTCTCCCGGGACGGCTCAACCGGCCCAAGCTGACCACTGTGGCCATGCCGGCCGTGGCCGCCGGGAGGATGGCCGTCGACCTGCTGCTCCAGTCGGGGGGCGAGGGCGCGACAGTGACCCTCGACACCGCCCTCATAGTCCGCGAGTCCACGGGAAGGGCCCAAAAATGATCTTCGGAACGCTGCCGTCGGGTGAGAGCGTCGAGCAGGTGGAGCTGTCGTCGGGACGGCTGCGCGCCGAGGTGCTCACGTACGGCGCCATCGTGCGCTCACTGGAGGTGTCGGGCCGCAACGTCGTGCTCGGGCTGGACACGCTGGAGGACTACCAGACCCGCAGCCGCTACTTCGGCGCGGTCGTCGGCCGGTACGGCAACCGCATCGCGAACGGCCGCTTCACCCTGGACGGCGTCGAGTACCGGCTTCCACTCAACAACGGCGCCGCCAGCCTGCACGGCGGCATCGAGGGCTTCGACAAGGAGGTGTGGACCATCGAGGAACGCACCGACGGGTCGGTGACGCTGAAGCTGATCAGCCCCGATGGCGACCAGGGCTACCCGGGCACCCTGACGGCCTGGGTCACGTACACGCTCGAGGATGACGCGCTCCGCATCGACTACGCGATGGAGACCGACGCGCCGACCGTGGTCAACCTGACCAACCACTCCTACTTCAACCTCAAGGGCGAGAGCGAGGGCGACGTACGGGACCACGTCGTGCAGCTGGACGCCGAGCACTACCTGCCGGTGGACGAGCACAAGATCCCCACGGGGGAGCTCATGCCGGTCAAGGGCACGCCGTTCGACTTCACCGAGCCGCACGCCGTGGCAGAGCGGAACGACGGCGAATACGACCACTGCTTCGTGCTGAACAGCGGAGGCGGCAAGGTGACGGGCGGCGGGCTGACCATGGAGGTCACGACGACCGAGCCGGGTGTGCAGTTCTACACGGGGCACATGCTGGACGGGGCGGCGACGCCGTACGGGCCCTTCGCCGGGCTGTGCCTGGAGACGCAGCACTTCCCCGACTCGCCCAACCAGCCGCAGTTCCCCTCCACCGTGCTGAGGCCGGGCGAGCGCCGCACCTCGACGACGACCTACCGCTTCACGTCCTGAACGGGCGCAGGGCGGCGGAGGCCTTGATCACCAGCAGGGCCATGTCGTCCTGCGACGGCCGCTCGGCGAACGTCTCGACCGCGTTCCGCACGCGTTCGGCCACCGCGTGGGCGCTCAGCCCTGTGCAGCCGGACAGCAGCGTGGCCAGCCCGTCGCCGTCGTCGAGCAGCCGGTCGCCGTCGCGCCGCTCGGTCACCCCGTCGGTGACGCACAGCAGTAACTCCTCCGGCGCCAGCTCGAACGTCTCGACGTAGAACCTGGCGCCGGCCTCGATGCCCAGCAGCAGCTGTGGGGCCGCCATCGCCTCGACCCTGCCGTCCGTCCGCAGCAGGAGAGGCGGGGGATGGCCGGCCGAGGCGATCGTGCACAGCGCGCCGCCCTGCGGGAGCGGGGTCAGCTCGCCGCACAGCAGGCTGAGGAACCTGCCCTCCTCGCCCTCCTCCAGCAGCGCGTGGTTGAGCCGGTCGAAGATGTCGGCCACCGTGTAGTGCTCCTTGGCCAGCAGGCGTACGGCGTGGCGGGCCAGCCCGGTGACGGCGGCCGCCTCCGGGCCGCAGCCGCAGACGTCGCCCAGCGCGAAGCACCAGTGGTCGGCCACCGTGAACAGGTCGTAGAAGTCGCCTCCGACGTCCGTGCCCTCTCCGGCGGGCTCGTAGACGACCGCCGACTCCAGGCCCGGCATGGGCGCCACGCGCATGGGCAGCAGGCTGCGCTGCAGCACCCGCGAGGTGGTGGCCTGCCTGGCGTACAGCATGGCGGTGTGCAGGTTGAGGGCGACCAGGCGGCACAGATCCGCCAGCAGGTCCGCCACCTCCAACGGCAGCGTCGGCTCTGCGCGGCCGATCACCAGCGCGCCGTACGACCTTCCCTGGGTGAGCAGCGGGAACGACAGCACGGTCTCCGGCCCCACCGGCCAGGTCACCTCGTCGAGCGCGGTGCGCGGGATGGCGGGCAGCGACTTGCGCAGGTCGGAATTGTGGCGCTCCTCGCTGTGCCAGACGTGCGCGAGCCGGGTCATGCCCGCCAGGTCGGTCAGGTAGACGGCCGCCCAGGTGGCGATCTTGGGCACGACGAGCTGCGCGGTCAGCGCCGCGATCAGCTCCTCGTCGTGCACGCCCGCCAGCAGCTCGCCCGCCTCGGCCAGGAACGACAGCCGTCCCCGGTGCGCGCGGTCCTGCTCGGCCAGCCGCTCGCGCTGCACCGGGACGGCCACCTGGCCGGCGATGTGCTGGAGGCTGACCGTGAGCTCCCCGTCGAAGCGGTCCGGCTGCGCGGCCGTCACCACCAGGTAGCCCGCCGGCTCGCCGTTCACGAGCAGCGGCGCGCACGCCAGCGACCGGGCGCGCAGCTGCTGGGCCAGCTCGACGTCCACGGCGAGCAGGTCCTCTATCAAGGTAGGCGTCCTGCGCTCCGCGCCGAAGACGCCGGGGGCCAGCACCCCCACGAGGCCGGCCGTCGCGCCGGCGCCCGCCGCCACGCCGAACCTGTTGCCGCCGTCCGCGGACAGCAGCACGTAGGCGGCGTCGCCGCCGCTGGACATCTGCACGATCTGGGCGATCGTGTCGAGCAGCTCCGCGAACGGCATGTCCCGGTCGAGCAGGTCCAGGATGCGCCGGCCGGCCTCCCTGCGCAGTGGCGGAGCGGGCGGCGGCGTCAGCACGTAGCCGTGGTCGCGCCCCACCACCATCCAGATCAGGCATCGCTGCCCCCTGGTGCGCAGGTGGGAGACGTAGACGGGGACCAGGCCGCCGTCCCTGTGCCGCATGCGTGCCTCGCCCCGCCAGCGGCCCAGGTTGAGCGTGTCGGCCAGCGACAGCGTGTACGGCCCGTGGCCCCGCCAGGCCACCAGCTTCTCCAGCGGGCGGCCGATCGCCTGGTCGGCCCGCCAGCCGAGCAACTGCTCCGCCTCCGGGTTCCACGACTGCACCAGCCCGTCGCGGTCGGCGACGATGACGCCGACGTGCAGCGTCTCGATGGGAACGGGGCAGGGCGGCGCCGGCGCGGCCTCCTGCGCGTCGTAGCGGTCGGCGAGCTCCATGCGCACCCAGACGCGCTTGGCGGTCCTGGTGTAGGTGACGCCCCAGGCGTCGGCCAGCATGCCGGCGAGCGCGAGGCCGCGCCCCGAGGTGCGCGTCGACTCGGGAGCGGGTTCGGCCGCCAGGATCGTCCGCGCCGGGTGGTGGTCGTCGACCTCGATCTCCAGTTTCGCGGGGTCGGCGTCCAGGTCCAGGCGGCAGGTCAGCTCGATGCCGGTGCCCGCGTGTACGACGGCGTTGGTGACGAGTTCGCTGGTCAGCAGCACGGCGTCCTCGGCCAGATGGCTCAGGTGCCATTCGCCGAGCACTTGGCGGACGAACCTGCGCGCGTGTGCCGGGGCATGGGGGGTCCCGTCGAAGGCGGTGCTCGACACCCTGGTCGTGTCCACTCTGCGTCCTAGAACATCACTCGAAGTGGCTGTTCGGTCACTCTCAGAGTGGCAGACCGGTGCCGTCCATACCCCCGGTTGTGAAGAAGCCCGTGCTCGGGCAGGTCAAGGCAGGAGCGCGGCCCTGAGACGGTCGGTGTGGGCCTTGGTGAGGCCGTTGGCCAGTAGGAGTCGCTCCGCGCCGCCGCGCTCGCCCAGCGCGGCCAGGAACGTCCGCATCGC
>NZ_JBFAMX010000376.1:0-9969 GCF_040659615.1 Nonomuraea sp. NPDC049784 | reverse complement strand
GGCGAAGGCGACCGGGGCGGGCGACGAAACGGCCCTGACCCTCCTGGAGGGCGTCGGCGCCACGATCGGCGGCGTGCTCGCCGCCGTGTGCAACGCGATCGGCCCCAGCGTGATCGTGGTCGGCGGCGAGCTGGCGGAGACCGGCGCCCCGCTGATCGAGCCGATCGAGCGGGCACTGCGCGCCCAGGTCATGCCCGTTTCCAGGCACCGCCTCAGCCTGCGCCGCGCGACGCTCGGCGAGGCGGCGGGCGCCCTCGGCGGCATCGCCCTGGTGCTGCACGAGTCCCCGCTGCTCTCCCGCTACCCGGCAGGCCCCGACCTCGCGTCCGGCCTCATCGACGAAACCGAGCGGGCCACGCGCCCAACCCAGCAAGAAAGGCAGTCATGACCCAGCTCACCACGCTGGAGAAGACGTCGACGGCGCGGCGAAGCCCCAGCCGCCCGCAACGCGCCGTCGCGCTCAACCTGATCGCGGTCGCCATCGGGCTCGCCCTATGGACGCTGCTGGCCGTGGTCGGCGTGCAGGGCCTGCCGACCCCGCTGCAGGTGGCGGCCAAGGCCGGCGAGCTGATCGCCGACGGCACGCTCCTGGAGGACGCGCTGGCCAGCCTGCGCAGGGTGCTGCTGGGCTTCCTGCTCGGCACCCTGCTGGCCGTCCCGGTCGGCTTCCTGATGGGCTGGTACGCCACCGCGCGCGGCCTGCTGGAGCCCTATGTGCAGTTCTTCCGCACGATCCCGCCTCTGGCGATCATCCCCCTGGCGATCGTGCTCCTGGGCATCGGCGAGGTGCCGAAGGTCTTCGTGATCTTCCTGGCGGCGTTCCTGTCCAGCGTCGTGGCGACCTTCCAGGGCGTGGTGGACGTGGACAAGACGCTGATCAACGCCGCGCGTGTGCTCGGCGCGTCCGACCGGACGATCTTCCTCAAGGTCGTGGTGCCGGCGTCCACGCCGTTCATCCTGGTCGGCATGCGGGTCGGGCTCGGCTCGGCCTGGGGCACGCTGGTCGCCGCCGAGCTGATCGCCGCCCAGGAGGGCCTCGGCTTCCGCATGCAGCAGGCCCAGCTCTACTACGACCTGTCCACGATCTTCGTGGGCCTGATCACCATCGGCGTGCTCGGCCTGCTGATGGACCGGCTGCTGCTGCTGGCCGAGCGTCACCTCACCGACTGGCAGGAGCGCCGATGAACAGCAAGATCTCGTTCAGGGACGTGGTCAAGACGTACCCGATGAAGGACACCACGTTCACCGCGCTCGACCGCGTGTCGCTGGACATCGCCGACCGCGAGTTCGTGACGGTCGTGGGGCCGTCGGGGTGCGGCAAGAGCACGCTGATGAGCATGGCGGCCGGGCTGGTCGAGCCCACGTCGGGCGAGGTGCTGGTGGACGGCGTGGCGGTGAACGGGCCGGGGCCGGAGCGGGGCGTGATCTTCCAGCAGTACGCGCTGTTCCCGTGGCTGACCGTGCGCAAGAACGTCGAGTTCGGGCTGAAGCTGGCCGAGCTGCCCGCCGACGAGCGCAGGCGGCGGGCCGAACGGGCGATCGAGCTGGTCGGGCTGTCCCACTTCGCCGACGCGCTGCCCAAGACGCTGTCCGGCGGCATGAAGCAGCGCTGCGCGATTGCCCGCGCGTACGCGGTGAACCCGCAGGTCCTGCTCATGGACGAGCCGTTCGGCGCGCTCGACGCGCTCACCCGGGTGCAGTTGCAGGACCAGCTCCTGGACACCTGGAGCCAGGAGCAGCGCACGGTCATGTTCATCACCCACGACGTGGACGAGGCCGTCTACCTGGCCAGGCGCGTGATCGTCATGGCGGCCAGGCCCGGCCGCATCCAGCAGGTCATCGACGTGGACCTGCCCTATCCGAGGACCGAGGAGATGCGACTGTCGCCCGAGTTCGGGCGGATACGCAACGAGGTCTGGCACTCCGTCTACCACCAGGCACCCGCGGCCTGACACCTCCCGGAAAGGAGCTACCCGCCATGCGTTCTCTTCGTCACGCCCTGACGGCCGCCACGGCGGTGAGCGTCATAGCACTCTCCGTGACCGCCTGCTCCAGCGACGGCAGCACGGTCCGCTTCGGCTACATCAGCGACTACAACGGCGCGAGCCTGCTCGCCATCGCGAACAAGCAGGGCCTGTGGGACAAGCAGGGCCTCAAGCCGGAGATCAAGGTCTTCACCAACGGGCCGCTGCAGATCCAGGCCCTCGGTGCGGGCGACCTCGACTTCGGCTACATCGGCCCGGGCGCCATGTGGCTGCCCGCCTCCGGCAAGGCGAAGGTCGTCGCGATCAACACGCTCGCGTTCGCCGACCGTGTCATCGGCCGCCCCGGGGTCAAGACCATGCAGGACCTGAAGGGCAAGAAGGTCGGCGTGCCGCAGGGCACGTCCGGCGACATGGTGCTCAACCTGGCCCTGCAGAAGGCCGGGATGACCGAGAAGGACATCCAGAAGGTGCCGATGGACCCGGCGACCGTCGTGTCGGCGTTCTCGGCCGGGCAGATCGACGGCGCCGGCATCTGGTACCCGCTGATCGACACGATCAAGCAGAAGGTGCCCGGCACGGTCGAGATCGCCAGCACCAGGGAGTTCCCCGACCGTTCCTTCCCGACCGCGTTCGTCGGCGGCACCAAGGTGGACCAGGAGCTCACCGGCAAGGTGATCAAGGTGCTGCAGGAGGCCAACGACTGGCGGGCCGCACATCCCGACGAGTCGATCACCGAGGCGGCCACGCTGCTCAAGCTCGACGCGGCCAAGGTCAAGGCCGACGCGGCGAACGTCCAGACGATGACCACGGCCGACCTGGTCGCCAAGACCAAGGACGGCACGGTCGCCAAGTGGCTGAACAGCCTGGGCGACTTCTTCGTCGGCACCGGCCAGCTCAAGTCGCGGCCCGACCCGGCCACGTACTACACCGGCGACCTCTACGAGAAGGCGTTCAGCAAGTGAACCTGCTGTTCCTGATGACCGACCAGCACCGCGTCGACACCCTGGGCTGCTACGGCAACCCGCACGTGGCCACGCCCAACCTGGACAGGTTGGCCGCGACCGGCACGCGGTTCGATCGGTTCTACACGCCGACAGCCATCTGCACGCCCGCGCGGGCCAGCCTGCTCACCGGGCAGGCGCCGTTCAGGCACCGGCTGCTGGCGAACTACGAGCGCAACGTCGGCTACCTGGAGGACCTGCGCGAGGACGCGTTCACCTTTCCCGGAGCGCTGAAGGAGCGCGGCTACAACCTGGGGCTGATCGGCAAGTGGCACGGCGGCACCCGCCGCAACGCGGCCTCCTACGGCTTCGACGGGCCCGACCTGCCCGGCTGGCACAACCCGGTCGACCATCCCGACTACCTGGCGTACCTGGAGGAGCGGGGGCTGCCGCCGTACCGGATCTCTGACCTGATCCGGGGCACCACGCCGAACGGCAACCCGGGCAACCTCCTGGCGGCGCGGCTGCACCAGCCGGAGGAGGCGACGTTCGAGCACTACCTGGCGACCAGGGCGATCGAGCACCTCGACCGGTACGCGGCCGACGGACGGCCGTTCTACCTGGCCACCCACTTCTTCGGGCCGCACCTGCCATACCTGCTGCCGGACGAGTACTTCGACATGTACGACCCGAGCCTGGTCGAGCTGCCGCCGTCGATCGCGGAGACGTTCGAGGGCAAACCGCCGGTGCAGCGCAACTACAGCGAGCACTGGACGTTCGACACGATCCCGATCGAGGTCACGCGCAAGCTGATCGCGGTCTACTGGGGATATGTGACGCTGATCGACCGGCAGATCGGCCGGATCCTCGACCGCCTCGACGAGCTGGGCCTGTCGGACCAGACCTCGGTGTTCTTCACCGCCGACCACGGGGAGTTCACCGGCGCGCACCGGCTGCACGACAAGGGCCCGGCCATGTACGAGGACATCTACCGCATCCCCGGCATCGTCCGCATCCCCGGCGAGAAACCGCAGGTCAGGAACGAGTTCGTGACGCTCACCGACTGCACCGCCACGATCCTGGAGCTGGCGGGCTGCGACACCGAGCCGGCGGTGGACAGCCGCAGCCTGGCGCCCCTCGTCCGCGGCGAGCGCCCGGAGTGGCCGGGTGAGCTGCTCGCCGAGTTCCACGGCCACCACTTCCCCTACCCGCAGCGGATGCTCCGCGACGACCGCTACAAGCTGGTCGTCAACCCGGAGTCGGTCAACGAGCTGTACGACCTGCACGCCGACCCGCACGAGCTCAGCAACCGGTACGACCACCCGGAGCTGGCCCCGGTCCGCCGCCGCCTGATGCGCAGGATGTACGACCTGCTGCGCGAGCGCGGCGACAACTTCTACCACTGGATGACCCCGATGTACGACATCGGCCACTCCGACTACGACCCCACGCTGAGCTCCTTCGAGAAGGAGGGCACCGCCACATGAAGCTGGTCTTAGCCGTCACCGCCCTGCTGTCCGGACTGGTCAGCGCGCCCGCGCCGACGCCGGCGACGTACACGAACCCGGTGTCGGCGGGCGTGGTCGACACGTTCCCCGACCCGACGCTGATCCACGCCAGGGACGGGCTCTGGTACGCCTACGGCACCCAGAACCCCGTGTTCAACAGCAAGGGCGAGGCCGGCGAGCGGATGCTGCCGATCCTGCGCTCCAAGGACATGGTGGCCTGGGAGTACGCCGGCGAGGTCTTCACCCCGCAGACCAAGCCGGCCTGGCACCAAGGCGCCCGGCTCTGGGCACCCGACATCAGGTATATCGACGGCAAGTACTACCTCTACTACTCGCTGGCCTCCGGCGACGTCGGCCTGGTGACCGCGCCGACCCCGACCGGCCCCTGGACGGACGCGGGCGACGTGCTCCCGGCCGCCGCCCAGGCCGCGTGCCCGACGTTCAACATCGACGAGGCGCAGTTCACCGACGTGGACGGCACCCACTACCTCTACTGGGGCAGCTACGACACCATCTGCGCCGCGAGGATGAACGCCGACGCCACCCGCGTCGAGGGGACTCCGACCCAGGTGGCCAGGGGCCGGCGCATGGAGGGCGGGTACGTCGTCCGCCACGGCGGCTTCTACTACCTGTTCTACTCCGACGCCGGCTGCTGCGACGGCGCCTACAGCGGCTACCAGGTCAAGGTGGGCCGCGCCACGAGCCCGTTCGGTCCGTTCAAGGACGACGAGGGCGTGGACCTGATGGAGCTGACCACCAAGGGCGCCATCGTCGTCGGCGCGAACGGCAACCGCTGGGCCGGGCCCGGCCACAGCGGCTTCGTCACGGACCTGTCCGGCCAGGACTGGCTGGTCTACCACGCCATCTCGACGGCCGACCCCGACTTCCCGCCGATCACCAACGGGCCGTCGGGCCTGACCAAGCGGCCGCTGCTGATCGACCGGCTGGACTGGATCGACGGCTGGCCGGTGGTCCGCGCCGGGGCGGGGCCGTCGGAGGGCGCGCAGCCCGCGCCGGTGACCTCGTACGACGCCGGTGGCACGTTCGGCGACGGCTCGCTGTCCGGCTGGCAGGCCGGGTCCGGCTGGACGGCCAGGACCGGTCAGGACGCCCACGGGTTCGCCTCGCACGCGGGCGCTCTTTCGTACCTGGTCTCCGGGAAGAAGACGCCGGCCGCCGACGTCCGGGCCCAGGCGGACCTGCGCGTCGCCTCCGGCGCGGCCGGGCTCACGCTCGCCCACGTCAACCGCGACAACCACGTGGTCGCCTGGCTCGACAAGGGCCGCGACGCCCTGGTCACCGACGTGGTGATCGGCGGCACGAGCCGCGGCGCGCAGGTGACGCCGCTGCCCACCGGGTTCGACCTGAGCACCTGGCACACCGTGGTGGCCGAGCTGCGCGGCACGGAGCTGACGGTCCAGGTGAGCGGCGACAAGCTCGGCGATCCCGTCGCGGAACAGAAGCGCGCTCTGCCGCGGGCCGCCGCCCGCCACGGCTCCGTCGGCGCCGTCGCACGCGGCGCGGCCGACGCCGACAACGTCGGCGCCGTCAGGCTGTACACGCCCGTCACGTCACGGGTGCCCGTCCCTTCACCCGGGGAGTTGTTGCCCGAGTACAGCGACGAGTTCGACGGCACGGCGGTCGGCACGACGTGGCAGTGGGTCCGCGGCCCGGCGGCGGGCGTCACCGTCTCCGGCGGTGCGCTGTCCTGGCCCACCCAGAACGCCGAGCTGCACCGGGGCACCAACACGGCGTCTGTGCTGCTGCGGGACGCGCCGGAGGGCGACTACACGGTCGAGGCGAAGCTGGACTTCGCGCCTACGCAGGGCAACCAGCAGGCCGGTCTCGTGCTGTACGAGAACGACGACCGGTACTTCAAGATGGCCCACTCGGTGCTGCCGCTGAGCCGCGGTGACGGGGCCGTGCTGCAGGTCAGCGAGTTCCTCAAGGAGGGCGAGCGGCCCACGGCCACACCGCCGGCCGCCGTGTTCAACGGGCCCATGTTCGGGGGTCCGGCGGCCGACACGATGTGGCTGCGGATGTCGTACCACTATGACGCGGCGAACCACGAGAACGAGGTGCGCGCGGCGACGAGCCGGGATGGGTCGCACTGGGTGCGCAACGGCGTGTGGACGCTTCCGGTGAAGGACAAGCTCAAGATCGGGCTGATCTCGATGAACCGCTCGGGCGCCGTCGCCAAGTTCGACTACGTCCGGACGTATCGCGACTGATCCCCTCGGGTGGGGAGCGGCCTGACCCCCCTCCCCACCCCAGGCGAGGACGCCGCCCCTCTCTTGGGCGAGCGCGCCCACGCCTTCCCTCTCTTCCAAGGGACCTCAGCCGAAGTACGGCGGGTCAGCGGCATCGGGGCGACGGGTGTCAGTGGGCGCCGACGTCCGTGGACAGTCGCTGGGCGAGGTAGACGGGCACCACCGAGGCGACGATCAGGGCGGCCGCCACGACGTTGACCACCGGCGCCTGGTTCGGCCGGAAGAGGTTCTCGAAGATCCAGATCGGCAGGGTCCGCACCCCGGCCCCCGCCGTGAAGGTCGTCACGATGATCTCGTCGAACGACAGCGCGAACGCCAGCAGCCCGCCCGCCAGCAGCGCCGAGCGCATCATCGGGAACGTCACCAGCCGGAAGGTGGTGAACGGGTCCGCCCCGAGATCCGCCGACGCCTCCTCCAGCGAGCCCCCCAAGCGCCGCAGCCGGGCCAGCACGTTGTTGTGGACCGTCACCACGCAGAACGTCGCGTGCCCCACCACGACCGTGAACAGCCCGAGCCCGACCCCGAACGGCTCCAGCACGGTGCGGAAGGCGTTGTTCAGCGCGATCCCGGTCACGATGCCCGGCAGCGCGATGGGCAGGATGATCACTAGCGACACCGTGTCACGCCCGAAGAACCGGTACCGCTGCACGGCGAAGGCCGCCATAGTGCCCAGGACGAGAGCGATGGCCGTGGCGCCGAGCCCCGCCTGCACGGAGGTCCAGAGCGCGTCGCGCACCCCGGAGGAGTTCCAGGCCGCGCCCCACCAGCGCGCCGTGAACGCCGAAGGCGGCCAGCCGAACGTGCGGTCGGCGTTGACCGAGTTGAGCAGCACGACGAGCAGCGGCACGTAGATCACGCCGAGTCCCGCCGCGAGCGCGAGCCGGAAGAGGAAGCGGGCGGTGCGCGACAGGTTCACAGGCTCTCCAAGGCCCCGGTACGGCGGACCGCCGCCAGGTACACCAGCATGATCACGACGGGCACGGTCGCCACGGCGGCGGCGAACGGCAGGTTGTTGGCCGCCCCGATGTTGTCGTAGACGACGTTCCCGATGAGCTGGCTGCGACCGCCGACGATCTTGACGGCGATGTAGTCGCCCAGCGACAGCGAGAACGTGAAGATCGACCCCGCGACCACGGCGGGGAACGCCAGCGGCCACACGACCGTGCGGAAGACCCGCCACGACCGCGCCCCGAGATCCCCGGCCGCCTCCAGCAGCGAGTCCGGCAGCCGTTCGAGCCCCGCGTAGATCGGCAGGATCATGTACGGCAGCCACAGGTACGCCAGCGTCAGGATGGTCGCCGTCACCCCGAACCCCCACCCCAGCAGCCCCCCCGACGACAGCATGACCCGCCACGCGTACGCCTTGACCAGGTACGACGCCCACAGCGGGGTCAGCACGGCGATCGCCAGCCAGCGTTGCGCGCGCGGCGAGGCCAGCTTGGCCATCGCGAACGCCATGGGGAAGGCCACCGCCAGGTCGATCGCGGTCACCGCCAGCGCCACGCCGATCGAGCGCAGCGCGACCGTCCTGTAGACCTCCACCGTGACCAGGTCACGGAAGTTCGCCCAGGTGAACGTCCGCACCAGGTTCCCGGTGAAGGTGTCGGTGGTGTAGAACGCGGTGACGAACAGCGCCGCCAGCGCCCCCAGGTACGCCAGCCCCAGCCATGCCAGCGGCGCCGACAGCAGCAGCGACAGCCGCACTCCCGGCCTGCGGTGCAGGAAGGCCGCCAGCCACCGCCGCACTGCCGACGGCCTTCGCCGCGCTGCCGCGGACCCCTGAGTGGCCGGCGTCAACCCTTGATCTCCGTCCAGGCCCGCGTCCACTCCGAGTAGTCCTTGCACTTCACGTTGGTGCGGCCGTCGAGGCACTGGGCGATGGGCGTGGTCCAGTAGTGGACCTTGGAGAAGTACGCCTCGTCGGTGGCGTGGTAGATCTCGCAGTGCTTGGGATCAGCGGTCTCCTGGCACGCCTTGGCGTTCGACGGGGCCTCGCCGAAGTACTCCGCCACCTGGGCGTTCGCCTGGGGCGAGATGATGTGGTCGAGCCACTTGTACGCGCAGTTCGGGTGCGCGGCCTTGGCCGCCACCATCCACGTGTCCGACCAGCCGGTCGCGCCCTCCTTGGGCAGCGTGGCCTGGACCGGCGCCTTCTCGCCCTCGGCCACGTTGACGATCACCTGCCAGGTGGTGCCGACGACGGAGTCGCCGCTCTTGAAGGCCTGGATCTCCTTGGTGTAGTCGGACCAGTACTCGCCGACGATCTGCTTCTGCTGCTTGAGCAGGTCCACAGCGGCCTGGAACTGCCGGTCGTCCAGCGCGTACGGGTTCTTGATGCCGAGCTCCGGCTTGGTCGCCATCAGGTAGACGGCGGCGTCGGCGATGTAGATGGGCGAGTCGTACGCCGTCACCTTGCCCTTGTACGGCGAGGCCGGGTCGAACACCACGCTCCACGAGTCGGGCGCGGGCTTCACGGTGTCGGTGCGCCACATCAGCAGGTTGGCGCCGCGGCCGTGCGGGACACCGTAGGGGACGCCGTTGACCGAGTTCCACGGCTTCTCCTTCAGGCCATCGAACACGTCCTGGTAGTTCGGGATCAGCCTGGTGTTGACGGGGGCGACCGTGCCGGCCGCGATCAGCCGTAGCGAGGCGTCGCCGGAGGCCGAGACCGCGTCGTACTCGCCGGTCTTCATGAGGTTGACCATCTCGTCAGAGGTGCCCGCGACCTTGGCGTTCACCTTGCATCCGGTGGCCTGCTCGAACGAGGTGACCCAGTCGACCTTGGGGTCGTTGCTGCCGTCCTCGACATATCCGGCCCAGGCCACGAGGTTGACCTGGCCCTCGCCTGTGCCGAGGTTCTGGAGCGCGTCGATCTTGGGCGGCACGAAGCCGCTCTGGCCGGGCGCGGGGGCGTTGCCGGTGGCGCCGCCGCCGCAGGCGGTGACGAGCGCGAGTGCCGCCGCCGTGATCGCTAATCCGCTCGATCGCATGTCCTCTCCTTACCTGGACTCCTTACCCGGACGTGATCGCGAACTCGTGCCGCCGCTGCCACACGAGCCGGACGCGGGCGCCTCTCAGGCCCATCACGTCCATGGACGAACCCTGGAGGTTCTGCTGGAGGGCGATCAGCCGGCCGCCGGCGTCGAGATCGACGACGAACCTGGTGGCGGCGCCCGCGTACACGATCTCCGCGACCGTCCCCGCGGCGGACTGCTCCCCTGGCCCGGCGTCCGGGGCGCCGTCGAGCGCGACGCGCAGCTTCTCG
>NZ_JBFAMX010000375.1:0-9975 GCF_040659615.1 Nonomuraea sp. NPDC049784 | reverse complement strand
CCTCATGCGGGAGTCCGACGCCCCGCTGGGCCAGATCGCCGCCAAGGTCGGTTACACCTCGGAGTTCGCCTTCGCCAACGCCTTCAAACGGGAGTTCGACGTGGCGCCGGGCAGGTACCGCCGCGAGGTCTGCCCGGCGGGGTGACCTTCACGGACGGCCGTACGAGCCAGGGGTGGCGCCGCACGGCTCCGCCGGTTGCGGACTCCCCGGCGTGGAGGGTGCCCATGTGCGCCTGGGCAATGTCGCGTGCGATCGCCAGACCGAGGCCCGTGCCTTTGTTGTCGAGGTGGCGGGCGGCGTCCAGGCGGGTGAAGCGCTGGAAGATCCGTTCCTCCGTCTAGCACCACCGGCATTCACCCGCGGCATCTGCCGCCAGAGGTGCGCCGTGGTCCCCGGCGGTCCGCCAGCTTGAGATCAACAAAGAGCCCAGGCATCGCGGCACATCAACGCGCCCTTGTCGGCTTTGTCAAGCTCGTACTTCTTCAGGAGCTCCTGCCTGGAGGCGCCGGTCCAGGTACGCGGCCGAGACCACCGCGCACCTGCGGGCCACGGTATCCGCGGGACCGTGCTGGGCCGCTCCCGCGAAAGAATTACGCCTTACACTCCCTCAACACAGAGTTTCATGCATGTTTGCCAATTTTGTCGATTCTCTTGAGAGAGAATCCCAGCCCGGAACATATAATCGACTTTGGATTTTATATAGATCAAAGCCGATTTTATATAGATCAAAGCCGGAAGACATTTTCGTATTTTCGTGAGACTGGTTGTGGCCTACGGCGGAGACACGGTGGAAAGTATTGCACGGACACGCGAACGTTTCCTGGAGACCGGGGACGTGCCTGCGGTATCGCTGCGCCCCGGCATCGTGGAGTCGTGGCGCCGTTGCTCCTTGTCCGGAGTGGCCTGCGATGACCTTGACCCGCCATACTTCGGCGATCTTGATACCGAGGGACGGCTCACGCGTGCCGCAGGGCCGGTGCTGGACCGACTGGAGCAGAGGTTGGCGGACGCCGGGACCTGTGTGATCCTTACTGATGCGCAGGGTCGGCTGCTGGATCGGCGAGTGAGCGAGCCGTCCTTGAGACGGCATCTGGACCGGATTCGGCTCGCTCCCGGGTTCAGCTACGCCGAGGAGCACGTCGGTACCAACGCCGTCGGGATCGCGCGCGAGACGCGGCGGATCGCGCTGGTGGTCGGGAGCGAGCACTTCACGACACCATTGCACGCGGTGGCGTGCGCCAGCGCGCCCATCATCGATCGGCTGACCGGGAGGCTGGCCGGACTTGTGAACATCACCTCCTGGTACCAGGAGGCCAGTCCGTTGATGTCCGCACTGGTGTGGGGCGCTGCGGAGGACATTGAGCAGCGACTGCTGGAACTCGGCTCCAAGCGCGAGCGGATACTTCTGCAGGAGTTCATGGCCGCCCAACGCCACGGCGGCCAGGCACACGTCATGATCGCCGACGACCTGACCTTGGCGACCCGGGAAGCCACCGACCTGCTCGCACCTTCTGATCACGCGATCGTGCGAGACACGGCCGCTGAGTTGTTGCGCTCGGGCGCGGAGCACAAAGCCGGCGTTGAATTGTCTCGCGGTGAGAGGGCCACGATCCGCTGCCGGCCCGTCGGCACGAACGGCGACGCCATAGTGTCAATCTCCGTCACCGACCAGCGCGAGTCGCAACCGCGATCGTCGCGGCCGCGGGTTCGACCCGCCGATCTGAAACTCGCCGGCACCTCGACGGTCTTCGCCAACCTCTGCGCCGACGCTGCGATGCACCGCCAGGCCCGTAGGGCGGTGCTGGTCCAGGGCGAGCCGGGCGCGGGCAAGCTGACCCTGGCCAGGGCCGTGCATTTCCGGTACGCCCCTGACAAACCGTTCGTGGTGATCGAGCCCACCCAGAACGTGGCCCGGCAATGCTGTTCGGCACCCGGCGCCCCGCATGGAACTGTGGTCCTGCGCCACCTGGAGCTGTTCAGCGACGAGGCACGTGCCGCGGTGGTGGAGTGGCTGGACACGATCGCCGATGACGCCGACCGGGTATGGGTGGTCGCCACCACCGAGGCCGCCGCCGAATTGTCCGACGACCTGCTGGTCAGGCTGCCAACGACGCTCACCATGCCGCCGCTGCGCCACCGCATCGAGGACGTGCGGGAACTGGTACCTGCGCTGCTGAGCAGTTCCGCCGTGGGTCGGTCAGTCTCGTGCGGCCCGGCGGCCATGCGAGTGCTCATGCGCTCGGCCTGGCCCGGCAACATCGCCGAACTCGCCCAGGCTCTCCGGCACGCTCTGGTGCGGCGGCGGGGCGGGCAGATCCAGCCCGAAGACCTTCCGGAGTCGTGCCATGCCGGCCAAGGCCGCGCGCTGAGCCGGTGGGAGAGCATCGAGCGCGACGCGATCGTCCGCGCGCTGCTGGAGACCAACGGCGACAAGGCCGCTGCGGCCGACCTGCTCGGCCTGTCCCGGGCGACCATTTACCGCAAGATCAACGCCTATCGCATTATCGACGCCGGCTGACGCGGTCTCAAGGTGAGACACCCGCGGCGGGAGTCATGCACTTGTCTGGAACCAATGCACGGGAAGACATTCGCATTCTTCATCCACCGCCGTCGCCTTGACGAGCACCGCGGTGGTCCGTGTCCGGCGCACCTGCACCGAGCCACTCCGAAGATGTCCCGCGGGGAGATCGCCAGCCACCTGAGCCGGCAGCTCCTCCTGCCACGACGGGATTCGCAATGTCCGCGCACGCCGATCGCCAGACCGTTCGCTGCCCCGCCAGCCCCAGATCCGGCCGCTGCGGCCTCCATACCGGTCAAAGACGAAAGAGGTCAAGAAACCATGCATCCAGAGATCGACTACGAGACGGCGTTCAACGCCCTCACAGTCCCCAAACTGGTGCTCACACCGGACTTCATCATCGTCGGTGTCAATGAGGCCTACACGCAGGAAACCGGGCGGGACCGAGCGGACCTGCTCGGCCGATACCTCTTCGCCGTTTTCCCCGACAATCCCAATGCTGTCGGCGACGACCCTGATGCGCGCGGGACCGAGCAACTTCGCGCTTCCCTGCAACGAGTGCTTGCCACTGGCCAGCGAGATATGTTGGCGCTGCAACGGTATGACATCGAAGCCCGCGACAGGCCAGGAGTGTTCGAAGAACGATACTGGAGCGCCATCAACACTCCCGTCCTCGGCCCCGACGGCGACGTGGAACTGATCATCCACCGCGGCGAGGACGTCTCCGACTTCGTGCGGCAGCTCCAACGGTTCGACGAGCGAGGCGTCAAGGGAGCGCGCGCACAGCTCGAGGCGATAAGAACCCACACCTACACCCACGTCCGCGAGCTGCAAGAAATCAACGAACACCTCAAAAAGACACAGGAACAATACCGCCGGGCCATATCGGCGCAGCGGGAGATGTTGGACCAGCAGCGGAAACTCGGCTTCGACGCCTCCCACGTGCTGCGTAATCCCATCACCGGACTGCTGGCCCAACTCGAAGTCGCCCTTTCGACTCCGGACGCCGACCAGCGCCAGATCCTGCACACATTGCTGGACAACGCCGAACGGCTCAACGGCATCATCGCCGACCTCCTCGATCGGCGAGCGAGCCCAAGCGGGTGAGGTAGGAGCCGTCGGACAGGACGGCTACAGCCACTACGTGGTCCGACAGGACTGCTGGTGCGCGACCGGCGCACGATCGCCACCCAGGGGCGGAGGGCTCCGCTGGCTTCAGCACCTTCGAACGCGTGCGCAACACACATGGATGGCACGTTCACCGCCACCCAGACGCGACCACCGTAACGTATGGAATAACCTGCGGACCAGTCCCCCTGGCTCAGCGATGAGCAAAGCCTGAAATCGGCTAACACATACGTGACGGTGCTCTTTCAATCAGATCGCCTCTGCATCGATCAATCAGAGGAGGCATCAACCGGCGGGGGAATACCATGCACAACAGGCCTTCATCCTTCCATCCGTTTCCCACGTCCATCCGGGCGCGTTACACGTCAGCCGCGGCCGCAGTTTTCTTGATCGTATTCGCAGTCATAGGGATCAGTCTCGCTATCCTCGTCCGCACCAATGTTCAAGACAGCTACTTCGCCGAAACACAGCGCGCGGCCACGGACTGGATCGCCTCGATGCGTCCCGGCCACATCCCGCCGCCATCCCCAACGACTTCGGTCAACCTTCTGCAGCTTGTCGACTCCCACCACCGGGTGGTGGCAGCCAGCTCCGCGGTTGCGGGCAAGCCGCCTCTCAGCACGGTCCAGCCACCTGCCGATAATCGGATCCAGCATCTCATCACCGGCTCACAGACTGAGCATGTCGCCCTGGCCGCCATCAGGGTCTCGCCGCAGGAAGCCCGTCTGGTCTGGAACGGGGAGCCCCATGTCGTCTACGCAGGCAAGGAATTGCCGCCCATCCTGGCCATGCATCAGCTCGAACTCGCCACCTCGGCAGCGGTTCTGCTGTGCGCCGTTGTCGGAACGTGGATGGTCTGGACTGTGGTTGGCCGAACCCTCCGCCCCGTGGCGGCGATCCGCACGAAAATGTCCGACATCTCAGTGAGCGATCTCAGCCAGCGAGTGCCCGAACCGCAGCAGGACGACGAAATCGGACAGCTCGCCCGAACCGCCAACCAGACCCTGGCACAACTCGAACAAGCGGTGAATCACCAGCGCAACTTCGCCTCCATCGTCACCCACGAACTCAAGACTCCGATCGCCGGCCTGCAAGCACAGCTCGATGAGGGACTGCTCTATCCCGACGACGTCGATGCACGCGAAACGATCCGTACAGCGTCGGCGACGGCACAGCGTCTACGGGCCATCATCGATGACGTGCTGACATTCGCCCGGATCCGGACGACCGCTCCCGAACCTCCCGAAGAGATCGACCTGTCCGCACTGGTAGCTGAGGAGACTGCCAACCACATCGGCACGATGCCGGTGCTCGTCCACACGACAGGTGAGGTAAAGGTCCTCGGCAACCCGCTTCAGCTGATCCGAATCTTGAACAATCTCCTCGTCAACGCACAGCGGCACGCCCACACGAGCGTCCAGGTCACCGTGGAACGTACGCAAGATCACGCGATCATGACTGTGACGGACGACGGTGACGGCATCGCACCGCAAGACCGCGAATCCGTCTTCGAACCCTTCGTGCGACTGGCCGACGGACGCCGCCGAGATTCCCAAGGCAGCGGCCTCGGCTTGGCCATCTCCCGCGAGATCGCAAAGGCGCACAGCGGAACGCTGACGGTTGAAGACTCGCCACGAGGGGCGCGGTTCGTCCTTAAATTGCCGCTCATGACCTCACAGGTTCAAGTATCTGCCCAGACCTGACATGTGATCACCGTTGAAGTCCAGTACGCGCCGTAAACCCGTTCGCCTTGACGACGTCGCGATCGCGGCGTTCAGCTTGCGGATGTCGATGTGCCGGTTACGGATCATCGACAGCTCCCGGGCCGATACCCCGGTCAGGTGCTTGGCCGCCTCGTACGGCCCCAGGTTGATCCCGCCGGTGAACACCGCCAGCGAGTAGCGGAACAACGGGGTCGGAGATCTTCGGGTCCGACCCGGAAGCGGGTCCGAAGTGGTGGTGCCAGCCCAGCCAGTGCGCGGTGCGCGCCACGATCGACAACAGCGAGCGCTCGGGCACGCGCCGCTCGATCGCCGCGGCCAGCTTCTCGGCGGCCTTCAACGTCTGCTGGCCGCGCCGCCGCTTGACGGTGGGCACCCCGTCATCGCTGATCACCAGGTCGGAGTTGTCCTCATACCCGGCGTCCAGCTCCGCGGCGGCCACCAGGTGATTGCCGCGCAGGTGCGCGACGAAGCCGGCCGCCGTGCTCGGCAGGCCGACCTGCTCGCAGAACCCTTCCAGCAGCGACTCACATGCCTCCCAGGGCAGCAGGTTGGCGCTCCAGTCGGCATACTCGTTCGGTCCGACCACCGCGATGTCGCCGGTACGTAGTTCCTCGGCCAGGTGGGCGAACACCATCGCCTCGAAGTGCCGGCGCGCCACCATCCCCGGCCGGCTGCGGTCGGTGACGGCGCGTCGCCAGTTGCCGAGGCGTGATCCCGGAGTCTGGATCCCTGGAGCCGTCGACCGATGGCGGCATCGGGATGAAGTCCCGCCTCAGCCCCGCGTGGGCGCGGGCGTGCTCCAGCGCGGCCAGCACCGAGTCATCGCGGGAGGTGGCCTTCAGCTCCAATTTGGCGACCAAGTCGAACATCACCGCCCGCTCCCGCTTGAAGTACCAGTAGGCCAGCACCTCGTAGTTGTCGCCGTGGAAGGCCGAGACCTCCTCGATGTCGGCCAGTTGGGCGTCGAACCCGACGGCGCTGTTCACCGCGGCCACCGCACGTTCCGGGCCCTGGTCGGCCTCAGGGCCGTCGGGGTCCAGGTGCTCCAGCACGGTGCGGAAGGTGCCGATCAGCCCCTCGCTGACGGCGCGCTGGCGCTCGCGGATGTCCTCCAACGCGGCCCCGGCCTTCTTCAGATTGGCCGCCACCCGCTTGCACAGCATCTCGGCCAGATCATCACGGGCCCTCATCCGCGCCGTGCGCAGCAGACACGCCAGCAACGCCAGCCTCTTGACGCGGTCGTAGCGGGACAGAGTGTCAGCGTCCTGAGCAGCTGCTTCCCCAGCAAAATCGATGACCTTGGTGGGGCGATCCCCTCCAGCCACGCCCAGGTGTCACCAAGGGGCGTCGATCTCGTCCAGATATTTCACGTGGGCATCGAGCTCCGCCCAGGTAGGCCGCTGCGCCGGCTTCTTCAGCCGATTGAACAACGACTTACCGTCCGAGCCCACCGTCGTCAGCAGCGCGCCCAGGCGCTCTTGCCCACCAGCGCCCATCCGCTCCACCACCTGGGCGAAGATCTCGGTGTTGACTCGGGCCCGGATCGTGGAGGCCATCTCGTCCAGCGTGGTGAACCCCGGCAGCTCCAGCGAGGCCTCGATCAGGCGCTCCAACGCCACGTTGATCAGGTCCGGCGGGTTGTTCTTGGCCTGGGCCGCCTCGATGATCGCCTCGGCCGCTATGGCCCGGGCCCGCTCCTTGTCGTAGGTCACACCCTGGCGGGTCCGGATCTGCTTGCGGTGCCACTTGGCGGTGCTCGCGGCCCCATGATCGGGCTCGACATCGGCGGCCAGGCCCAGGCAACGTCTCACATGGTCGACGACGACCTCGGGGATCTCCTCGCGGGCGGGAAACCGGGCCATCTTCTGAAAGCACTTCAACGCCAGCACCAGCGCGAACACCGTCTGCGGACTCCGAGCCCGCTCCTGAGCCCAATCGATCTCATCAGCCGTCGGGGTGAAGAACACGTGCAGCACCCGCGCCGAGGTCAGGCGCTTGAACTGCGGGCAAGCGGTCCGCTCGATCGATGTCACCGGCGAGCCCTTGCGAGCCCTTTCCGGAACGATCACCTCCAGAACCCGCACACCATAGCGGCAGATGATCACGAAGCACCGCATGGTTCACCAAGCCGCAACCGAACCAACGCATACGGTCACACACCAGCTGCCATCAGAGGCTCTGACCAGCCCTATTAGCCCCTTCCGGCTTACTTGGTCTGCCCCCCTTCCGGACTGGATCATGACCGAGCCCGAAGAGGTCTTCGAGCGCGAGGTGCTCGACCGGCACCGCCAAACCGGCGCAGCGCACACCGACCTCGCGCCCGAGACCGTCGGCCGCGCTCTCGCCAACCCGGCCGACGCGCAAGCGGTCGCCGCTGACCGGGCCTGGTTGGCCGCCATGATGGCCCGCCGCACCGCAGACGGCCAGTGACCGTCGCACCAGACCCGTGCCCTGCCGGGAACCGAGGTCGGCGAGGAGATGGTGTCCATGTCCCTCCAGTACGACCGGGTGACGGCGGCCGAGCATGCAGATGCCTGCGACTACTATTCTCACGGCCGGGGCGGCTGCGACTGCGGAGCTGACGCCGCCTGGCCGCAGGAGCGCAGAGCAGTGTTGAAAGACGCGGCCCGCGCGCTGCATGCCGAGAACAACCGCATCCAGCAGGAGATCGAGCAGGCCACGCGGGACGCCGAGCGCGCCAGATTCGTGGAGGAGACGGCGTGGCAGCGGGAGCCTGGCCGGATCGTGGTCGGCGGCAGCGAGCAGGGATGGCGGCAGTGGGAACCGGATAACCGGCACGGCTGGCGGAACACGGGCAAGCTGGTGCTCGGGCCGGTGTCGCTGGAGCCGTACGACCCGCACTGGATCGCATTGATCGAAGACGCGATCGGGCTCTACTCGATCCGCGACCCGCGCACTCACGAAACCGCAGCAGGAGAGTCATGACCCCGCTTGCAGAGATCAGCAACCAAGAGCTCGCTGCGATGCATCTCGGCTACAACTACGGTGATGAGGCCGTGGCAGCGGAGTTCCACCAGCGTTTCCCTATACTGGCTGGCTGGAGCCAGGCAATCGCCTACCTCTTTAAGATTCATTTCGACGCCCACGGATGGACCGGCCGCGGATTCGGCATGCTCGAGCGCGGCGCGCCGCCTGATGCCGTCGCGCTCAAACAGGAGTACACGCGCATGGTGCAACGGGTAGCAGCTGGTGAGCAATCACCCTGATCATGAACGGCGTCCTCCCATCCCAAGGGGACGCTCGGAGCACCGCCGAGCACCGCAGAATGGATCTGCTCGTCGCCCGCCCTGCTGAAAGCCGGGGTTCCGCAGCTGGTAGTCACACGTGAGCCCGGATTTGGATGTTGACCTGGGAGCCGGGTTTGGATATTGACCTGGGAGAACGCCTCAGACTCCTTGTCCCTCCACCAGCCGGGCCTATGCGTGGCGCCAGGCGTTCGTTGAAGAACGGACGGGCGAAGCCCGTTCCTCGTGGGAAAGCCGACCCAGCGAGTGCGGACAAGGTCTGACCACCCCGTAAAGCCGATGACCGGTGTAGACAGCGATGCCGTACCCGTGCTCGCGGTCGCCCTGGTCGGAGACGGGGAGCGCCCGCGAGGCGTGCTCGCTCACCGACAGCACCGCGACGTGGTCCAGAAGCTCGGTGAGCTGAGCGGTGGACAGCCCGCTCCACCACTGCCGTACGGCGCTTTGCTCCTGGCGGTCGCGTTCGAGGCGGGCCAGCTCTTCCCGGCGAGCCTGTTCCTGTTGCTGCCGCTGCTGTTCGCGGTGTTCTGCCTCCCAGGCCACGCGCTGACGCTCCCACTCGATCATCAAGCGGCGGCGCCGCTCCTCGACCTCGGCGTGGCGACGCTCTTCTTCCTGGCGTTGGCGCTCGCGCTCCACCTGATCGCGGTGTTTTTCGGCCAAGCGTGCGCGCTCGTGCCGGGCACGCTTGGCGGCTTCCTGCCGCTGACGCACGGTTTCATGCGCGGTTTTCGCGTCGGTGGAACGCTGTGTGGTCCACCCCGCCGAACGTTGTATGGTGGCGCTGCTCCCCGGGAGGTGGATACGCCGGTAACGGCGCCCGATGGTGTGAAAGACCAGCCCGTCACTCAGGACCCACCGTACGAAGGTGGGGAGGGCGACATCGCCAACCCGAACCCACGCACCCCGGCGCAAGTCAAAGGTCACCACACCGTCATGCACCATCCACCGCTCCGCAGATGTCGGCCCGCTTACTAGGGGCACCGCGATCCCGGGGACCGTGCACAGCCACGGCACACGGTCGCGGGAACTGACCCAGCAGACAGCGATCTGCTCGGCGCCATCGTTATCTAGGGTTGTAGAACCCTTTTAGCAGCTCAGAGGACGATGATCTCTTCTTTCACGTATGGCAAGTAGACCCCAGTATGCCGAGCATGGTGGGGTCCGGCGCGAAGGTATGCGAGCGTGATCGATCAGCGATGGGCTGTTGCGATGAGGCGTTGCAGTGCCGCGTGGGCGGGTGGGCCCCACGTGGCTTTGCCGCCTGGCCGGCCGTGGACACCGGCGTCGCCGACATGGAGGCCGACGAGGGCGCGGATCACGGCCCAGCCGCGGGCG
>NZ_JBFAMX010000374.1:0-10000 GCF_040659615.1 Nonomuraea sp. NPDC049784 | reverse complement strand
GGGGGTCAGACGGCGGCGTGGAGCCAGCGGACCGGGGCGCCGTCGCCCGCGTACCGGAACGGCTCCAGCTCCTCGTCCCAGGGCCGCCCGAGCATCTTGTCCAGCTCGTCCTCCAGCACGCACCGCCCCTGGGCCGCCGTCATCATCGCTGCCCTGAGCCGGTCCTCGGGGATCATGATGTCGCCCGAGACGCCGATGACCGCGGTGAAGGCGCCGAGGGTCGGCGTGTAGGCGTGGCGGGACCCGTCCACACCGGGCGAGGCGTCCTCGGTGATCTCGAACCGGAGGCGCTGCCAGCCCATGAGCGAGGAGGCGATGGCCGCGGCGATGCCCGCGCGCCCCTCCCATTCCGCCTGTGCGCGCACGACGTTGGGCGCGGCGGGTTGCGGCGTCCACGTCAGATCTACGGGCACGCCAAGAACACCCGCGACTGCCCATTCGATGTGAGGGCACAGCGCGGGCTGAGCCGAGTGGACGTAAAGGACGCCACGAGCAGACACCGGACCTCCCGTTTCGGTACGAGGTGCGCCTTCCCCAACGGCCTCGCCCCGGGATGATCACAAGTGACTAGGGAGAGACTACCGTCGGTCGCTATCCGACACCAGAGGGGGGCCATACCAACTTGGTGCGGGAGTCGCATGTGACAGTTGGACGAGCGGGGATACATACCGCCTCATGGAAATCCAATCAGTCGGCGCGGCGTTCATCCGGCCTGGTCAAGTGCTGACCGACCGCACAGCCCTGTCCGCCGCGGCGCGCTGGACGCAGGCGGTGTCGGAGGCGGACGGCGTCTGCGTGATCCACCTGTCGCCCGGCGCCGACCCCTGCGAGGTCACGGCCGAACTACGCGAGAAGGGCCTCAGAGCGTCGCCGAACCACGTGCTCCGCGGCCAGCCCCTGTTCTTCGGCGGTCCCGCGTCCAGGCCCTTCCCCGTCCCGCCGATCCACCACAAACCGGGCCGGTCCCACTCGGACGTGGTGGTGGGGCTGCTCGACACAGGCGTGGCCAAGCACCCGTGGTGGGCCGGCAGCGACTGGTACGGCCAGACCGCCCCCGAGAACGCCGACGCGACGGAGGGCTCGCAGGCCGGCCACGGCACGTTCATCGCGGGCCTGCTGGCCCGCCGGGCGCCGGGCGCGGCGCTGAGCGTGCACCGGGTGCTCGACGGCGACGGCATCGGCGACGAGGCGACCGTCGTACGCGCTCTCTACCGCATGCGCGAGCGCCCGCCACAGGTGCTCAACCTCTCCTTCGGCGGCCACACCTTCGACGACCGGCCGCCACCTCTGCTGCACGACGCCATCGCCTCGCTTGCCGGCACGGTGACCGTGGCCTGCGCCGGCAACACCGGGTCCGACCGGCCGTTCTGGCCCGCGGCTATGCCCGGCGTGGTGGGCGTGGCCGCCGTGGACGCGTCCGAGGAGCGCAGGGCCCCCTACTCCGGCTACGGCACCTGGGTGGACGCCTGCGCCCGCGGCGACTGGCTGACCAGCAGTTTTCTGGACGGAGGCGACTTCGCGGGATATGCGACATGGAGCGGCACGTCGTTCGCCACCGCCCTGGTGGCCGGGGCCGTCGCGGACGCGGCCAAGAGCGAGCCGGCCAAGGAGGTGGCCAGGCGGCTCTTCGACTCGGAGGGGACCCGGCAAATTCCCGATCTGGGAGTTCTCATCCCGGCGAGTCTGTAGAGTTTACGCTCAGTCCTCAAGCAATCACGAGGAGACATGACCGCCTCTTCGTGCCGGGCGGAAGGAGGCCGCATGCGGGATCCAGCGGAGCTGCTCGTCGCGGCCGCCGAGGGCGACCGGTCGGCTTGGGACGAGCTCGAGTCCAGGTTCGGGCCGCGCATGTGGGCAGTGGCCCGCGCGTGCGGCCTGAGCCCCTCCGACGCGGCGGACGCGGTCCAGGGCTCCTGGCTGCGCCTGCTCCAGCACGTCCAGAACATCAGGGACCCCGCGGGGGTGGGGGGCTGGCTCATGACGACCGTGCGCCGCGAAGCCCTCCTGCTCCTGCGGAAGGAGCGCTCCGGCGTCTCCTCCTTCGAGGTCGTCGAAGACCCTGACCCGGAGTCCGCCGTCCTGGAGGCCGACGGCAGGCGCCTGCTGTGGAAGACGGTCTCCACCCTGCCCGAACCCTGCCGCTCACTCCTCCAGCTGGTCGCCATCGACCTCGGCAACCAGCAGATGGCGGCTCGGCTCGGACTCCCCATCGGCAGCATCGGTCCGACCAAGGCCCGCTGCCTGGAAAAACTGCGCACTCTGCTCTCAATACAGGAGACAGCGCAATGATCAACGATGAGTACTTCCTGGCGGCCCTCCGGTTGGCCTCCGGGAACGACCCGATCCCCGGTCACGTGTCCGCCGCCGCACGTGACGCCTACGGGCTTCGGGTCCCGGGAGCGGTCACGGCCGCCCCCGGTGAGTGCGCCGCAGCCAGCGGCGTGCGCGACGACGAGGGGTGCCATCTGGTGCGCTTCGTCACAGCGGATCTCACCTTCGATCTGGAGGTGACGATCGGCGACGGCCTCATCGATGTCGCGGGACATATCTCCCCCAACCCGGGAGAGGGCGCCCTCATCGATGTGAAGACCCCCCATCTCACACTGACCCGGCGGATCACGCCCACCGGCGAATTCGCCGTCACCGGTCTGCCGCCAGGCTGGCTCAGCGTGGTGTGCCACCGGCCCGAACACAAACCCGTCCAGACCAGATGGGTACGCATCCGTCCCTGACCCCATACCGACCCGACCCCCACCGACCAGCCGAGAGAGCCGCGACCCCTCTCTCGGCCGTTTCGTTCCAAGGCCCTACATGAGCGCGACACCAGATCCACCCGGCGACCGCGACCCGCTCGTCGTGGCGGCCGAGGCCGCCGTCATGCGCTCCCTGGTCGATCCCGACCACGCACTCCAGGCGGGCCGCTTCGTCCTGTCCGCCGCCCGCCGCGCCCGTAACCCCGAGGCCGAGGCCGTCGCGCTCAGAGCCATCGCGCTGGCCGACCGTGAGCTGGGCGATCTCCGCAGCGCCGAGCATCACCTCCGCACGGCCATCGCCACCGAGGGCGCCCCGCCGGAGAGGGTCGCCCAGGCCCGCCTCTCCCTCGTCACCGTACGCACCGAACGCGGCCACCCGCTCCAGGCCCTCCGCGTGGCCGCCCAGGCCTGGTCGCACCTCTCGCCGCTCGACCGCGCCAAGCTCGACACACAGCGCGCGGTGGCCCTGGCCCGCCTCGGCCGCCACCAGGAGGCCATCGCGTCCTGCGACCGCGCGCTGCGGGTCCTGGTGACCGCTCCCGGCACCATCGACGACCGCAGGTTCCTGGCGGGCGGGATGCTCAACCGCGGGCTCGTCCACTCCTACCGCGGCGACTGGGACGCCGCCATGCGCGACCTCACCGCCTGCCTGGAGATCTCCCAGCGCTCGGGTCTGCGGCACCTGGCCCGCCTGTCCGCCGCGAACCTGCCCTTCCTGGCAGTACGGCGTGGCGACATCGCAGGGGCGTTCAAGCACTACCGCGAGGCCGAGGACACCCTGTTCGGCTTCCCCGAACGGCTGGCCACCATGCGGGCGGACTTCGCCGGCGCCCTGCTGGCCGCCCACCTGCCCGGCGAGGCCAGGGCCATGCTGAGCCTGGCCGTACCCGATCTCGAGGCGTCGGGCGCGCACGTGGCACTGGCCGAGGCACGGCTGAAGCTGGCCCAGGTGGAGCTGCTCACCGGCGACCCGCACCGGGCGCGGCAGGTGGCCGAGCAGGCCGCCGCCGAGCTGGCCGCGCAGGACCGGACGTCGTGGCTGCCGCTGGCCAGAGAGGTCGTCCTGCGCTCCCGGCTGGCGCTCGAACCCGTCACGCCCGCCCTGGTCGCCGAGCTGGTCGCGTGCGCGGACGAGCTGGAGTACGGCTTCGCCCACCTGGCAGGGGCGGCTGCGTTGCGGCTGGTCGCGGCCGAGGCGGCGCTCGCCATGGACGACCACCCGACGGCCTCGGGACAGCTCGCCCGGCTCACCGAGCACGCCGAGCGGGAGGAGCCGTGGGCCCCGGTCGGCACCCGGCTGACCTCACTGGCCGCGGAGCCCGCCCGGACGCCGGAGATCCCGGTGCCCGTACGGCAGCACGCGCTCGCGCTGGAGGCGTCGCTGCAGGAGGACGCCACGGGGGCGTTCCGGGCGGTCCGTAACGGGCTGTCGGAGGTGAGCGAGCGGGTGGAGACGTTCGACGACCCTTCGCTGCGCGCCCACGCGGCCAGGGCCGGGGAGCGGCTGGCGGCGTTCGGGCTGGGGCTGGCGGTGCGTGGAGGGTGTGCAGGGGAGGTGTTCGAGTTCGCGGAGCGGTGGCGGGCGGTGGCGGCGGCCTCCCATGCGTGCTCGCTGGTGGCTCCCGATCGGGTACGGGCCGGACTGGGGTCTGGTGCGCTGGTGGAGTTCGTGGCGGACGAGGATGCGCTGCTGGCCGTGGTGATCACTGCCGAGCGGGTGGTGCTGCGGCGCGTGGGCGACGTGCGGCCGATCAAGGAGGCGATCGTCCGCCTGCGTTACGCACTACGCCGGCGGTCCGCCGAACGCTACAACGCACCGCAGCCCGGTTACGACGACCCCCCGGGACTGCGGCACGCCGACGAGCCGGAGCTTGGTACGCCACGGCACGGTGACGAGCCGGACCTTGGGGCACGGCGGCAGGCTGACGAGCGGGTCCCTGCGGCACCACGGCATGCCGTCGAGCAGGACCCTGCGCTGTGCTCGCCCTGTGACGTGGGCAACGTCGAGGCGGCAGGCCTGGAGGTCGAGCGGCTGCTGTTGCGCCCGCTGCTGGCCGACCTGGGCGACGGGCCGCTGGTGGTGGTGCCGGTGGGCGCCCTCCACACGCTGCCGTGGGGTGCCCTGCCGTGCCTGCGCGAACGGCCGGTGACCGTGAGCGCCAGCGCGGCCGCCTGGGTGCACGCCAAGGAGCTCGGTCTCGCCCGCCGGGGTGATCCACCGGTGGTGGTGGCGGCAGCCGGGCCCGCTCTGGCGCACGCGCACGCCGAGGTGGCGAGCGTACTGGCCTGCCACCCGGACGGCCGCGAGGTGCCGGCACACACCAGGGCGGTGCTGGAGGCGCTGGAGGTGGCCGACGTGCTGCATCTCGCCGCGCATGGGGTCTTCCATGCACGTAGTCCGCTGGTGTCCGGGATCACCTTGGATGACGGCTCGCTCATGGCGTACGACCTGCTGGACACCCCGCGGTCGCCGGGGCTGGTGGTGCTGTCGGCCTGCAATTCCGGGATGTCGCGCACGCCGGTGGAGGGCGCGCCGCTGGGCCTGCCCGGGACATTCCTGGCCAAGGGGTCGTCGTGCGTGGTGGCCGGACTGGTGCCGGTGCGCGATGAGGCGGCTCGGGCGCTGATGAGCATGTTCCACGAGCTCGTGGCGGCGGGTCACGCACCGGACGCGGCCTTGGCCGCCGCCGCGGCCAAGACGGGCGAAACCGGCTTCGTCTGCTTCGGCGCAGGCGACCAGCCGTTGTACTAGGGCTTGGCGGTACGGGCCCCACCGCTCCCGCTGGGCCCCACCTCTTTCGTTGCGGGCCGCCACCGACGCACGCGACTCGGCGGTCGGCGGTCGGCGGTCGGCGGTCGGCGGTCGGCGGTCGGCGGTCGGCGGTCGGCGGTCGGATCATGCTCCGTGCTGATGCTGGGCCGCAAAGAGCCCTCCGGCACGAACATGTCGCCTGCCGACTTGGCGCAACCGCACCGCAGGCCGGGTCCGCTCGAGCCGCCGGCCCAGCTGGCCCGGCGTGCTCCAGGCGCGCGCCACCGGCGGCCGACTGGGGGCATCTGGGCGCGTAGGTCACCCAGTCGAGAGGCACCACGGCCGACTCGCCGATTCAACCGACGCCACACCCAACCCCGGAAGCATCCCCGAGGACCGGTCGAGGCGCATGGCCAAGCGTGCCGTCCGAAGCAGGCGGACGCCGGTTCGGGGACGGTCAGGTCAGCCGGTGGCGACCGGTCTTGTGGGGTCGGCGACCCAGTTGGACCAGGAGCCAACGTAGAGCGCGGCGGGCAGACCCGCCACCTCCAGCGCGAGCACCTCGTGCGCGGCCGTCACGCCGGAGCCGCAGTACGCGCCCGCCTGAACGCCCTCACCGAGCCCGAGGCCGGCAAAGCGGTCCCGTAGCGCGGCGGGGGCCAGGAAGCGGCCGTCGGGCCCCACGTTCTCGGTCGTAGGCGCGTTTACGGCCCCGGGAACGTGCCCGGCCACCGGATCGATCGGTTCCACCTCGCCCCGGTAGCGTTCGGCGGCCCGGGCGTCGAGCAGCACGCCCTGGGTGGCCAGCGCCGCCGCCTCGTCAGCCGCCAACATCGGCATCCCGCCCGCCCTCGCGGTGAAATCCCCCTCGGTGGCGCCGGACGCCGCCAGGTCCGGTGTGTCCTTCGTGGTGGGGAGCCCGGCCTCGATCCATCCGGGCAGCCCGCCGTCGAGCACGCGAACGTCCTGGTGACCGAAGTAACGCAGCGCCCACCACGCCCTGGCCGCGACCGTGGACCCGGCGTCGTCGTAGACCACCACCGGCCGCCCGTTCGACACCCCCAGCCGCCGCATCGCGCTCTGGAACGCGCCCGCCTCGGGCAGCGGATGCCGCCCGCCCTCGCCGGGAGGCGCCGCGAGGTCCTTGTCCAGATCGCAGTAGACGGCGCCCGGAATGTGCCCCTCGCGATAGAACTCCACCCCGGGCGGCCCGCCCAGCCGCCAGCGAACGTCGAGCACCGTCACGTCGTCGAGCGCGGCGAGCTCGGTGGGTGTGATCAGCGGGCTGGTCAAGTGCGTACCTCCAGGAGCGGGACATACTGCTCGGCCGCCGTCATCGAACCGTGGTATCCGATGAAGAGCGCCTCGATCGGGTTGTGGGTGGGGGCGGTGATGGCCAGGTCGGTGTACGGCACGGCCACGACGTCGCCGATGCGTTCCAGCCACATGTCCCGCACGCGTGGCCCGAACCAGCCCGACTCGACCGCCTCCTGTCTGGACACTACCCAGGCCTTCCCGCGAAGAGTGTCGCGCCACGCCTCCAGCACGTCTTTCCCCGCTCCCTGCTCGGCGTAGACGTGCCTGGCCCTGGCCTCCCCGCCGAGCAGTGCCACGCCTTCCGTCAGCTGGGGAACTCGCTCGGCGTCGATCTTCTCGGTGGCGTTGACCATGCCGTGGTCGGCGGTCACGTAGAGGGCGGAACCGGGAGGCAGGCCCTCGGCGAGCCGGTGCGCCATGTCGTCGACGATGGCGAGCTGCCGGAGCCACTCCTCGCTCCCCCATCCCGTCATGTGCCCGGCGGCGTCCAGATCGCCGTAGTAAACGGTGACGTGCGCCGAACCTGCCCGCATCGCCTCGTGCACCCGCGCGACGCGGTCGTCCACGGCGTCGGCGGCCACGTAACGCACGCCTCGATAGACGGCCCTGGTCAGCCCGGTGCCCTCGAACTCACCGGGACCGACGTAGACGGAGTCGATCCCGGCCCGGACGGCGCGCTGGTAGACGGTCGGGGCGGGCTGCCACTGGTCCGGATCCATGGTCAGGCCGCCGGGCATGGTCCACCGCAGGCAGTTGAACAAGTGGCCGGTGCCGGGCACGGCCAGCGTCAGCCCGAGCATGCCGTGCTCGCCCGGCGTCAGGCCGGTGCCCAGGGAGCAGAGGCTGGTCACGGTGGTGGCGGGGAATCCGGCGGTGAGCGTCCTGCCGGCCAGACCGGAGAGGAACGGGGCGGCCTCGGGGTGCGCCCGCAACAGCTCGGCCCCCAGGCCGTCCACCAGGAAGAGGCAGACGCGCTCCGCGGGCTCCAGGACGAGCGGGGGATCGTTCAATGCGGTGAGGGCGGTGGCCGTGTCGCGCGCGGCCGGCGCGTTGGGCACATTCGCCGTTACGGGGGTATCCGCCGTATTTGGCGTGCTCGCCGTGCCGGACGCGTCCGCTGTCGTGTCGGGAGCGTTCGCCGCGTCGGGCAGGGTCGCCGCACCAGGCGCGTCCCCTGGCGTTTCGGGGGCACTCGCCGTGTCGGGGGAGTTCGCCGTGTGGCGAGCGGTCGCCGTACCAGGGGTGCCGGGCTCGCGCACGCCCAGCGCCGCCAGCAACGCATGAGGCAGATCCGCCAGCGACCCGCCGCCGTACCCCGGCACCAGCATGCCCATCATCCTATGCCTTCGCGGATCTCTCCCTCTGCTCGCGGCCCCCCACCCTTCCTTTACGGCCAGCCAAGTTACCCGCACTCGCCGTCGCCGGTGTCCGACCGTCATGGCCGGTCGTGAAGGCTCACGGGGTGCTCGCCGTTACGAGCGCATCGTGGGCCGGCTTCTTCGCTGACACGTCGGCCGGTGCCGCACCCATCATGGGGCGCCGATCGGCGGCGGCCAGGAAGCGGCCGGGGGGGTGGTCACGAAGCGGCGCGAGCGGTGGCCTCGGAGAGGGCCTTGGCGAAGGCGAGGACGTGGGTGACCGCTTCCGGGCCGTCGGCCGCCTCGCTGACCCTGAGCGACAGGTCGTCGGCCGTGATCGCGCCCGTGTAGCCGTGGTCGGCCTCGCAGTTTTCGTCGCCGCACGTGGCCGGCTCCAGGTCCACGTGGGAGATGGCGCCCCAGCCGATCGTGAGCGTCGCCTCAGTCGGAGGGACCCCTGGCACGTAGGAGGCGGGGTCGGGCACCACGCGAGTGACGGCGACCGACTGGACGCGGCTCAGCCGGACGGCCTCCGTGGTCGTGGAGGCGTGGGAGGTCGAGACACCCTCCACCGCAGGGTGCTCGTCGGTGTGGCAGACCAGCAGCCGTGTCGCCGACAGCACCAGGACGGTGACGTGCCTGCGCACCTCCATCGCGGGATCGAACGTGGCCTCGTGATGGACCACGAAGGCGGTCACCGCCTCCTTGCCCAGCGCGGATTCGACCGCGTCGGTGACGAGGTCGGGATAGTAGCCGCTGCGCTCGATCGCTTCGCGCAGGCCCGCGGCGGAGACTCGGGTTTCCCTCATGGGTCCATCCTGCCAGGACCGGGCAGTACACTCACCCGCCGTATATAACGCTCTATAACGTCTTTATCCAGGCATCAGCAGGCACTTGGGTTCACTACATTTACCGCCATTCGCCGCCATTCGCTGAGAGCGGATCACGAGAGCCTACGGGGGCCTCCGTCGAGGCGCGGGCCCGCAGGAGTGCGCAGGGTGGTGCGGGCGCCGAGGATGATGACGTTCGACTCTCCGACGAGCACCTGGTCCAGGTCCAGCCGGGCCACCTCCGGCAGGTCGCCGGCCAGGCGGCCGACGCGTACCAGGAGGTCTTCCAGGGCGTCCACGGCCACGGGCGGGTAGCCGTACTGGCCGAAGAGGAGCGGGGCCGCCCGCACGGAGCGCACGAGCGCGGCGGCGTCTTCGCGGGTCAGGGGCGCCAGCCGGAACCCCTGGTCGAGCAGGAGGCGCGCGGTCACCTCGCCGAGCCCGAACGACACGACGGGGCCGAACGCGGGGTCCTCGACGGCGCCCACGACGGTGGGCACGGCGGGCTGCGGCGCCATCCGCTGGACCGCCAGCTCCACCTCCTCCCCCAGCTGATCGGCGAACCCGGCGAAGGCGTGGCGCACCATCTCGGGCCCGGTCAGGCCGAGCCGGACGGTGCCCGCACGGCGCGAGGCGCCGGGGTCGGCCACCTTGAGCACCACGGGCCACCCGAGCCGCTCGGCCGCCTCCACCGCCTCGTCCGGCGACCGCACCACCTCGGCCGGCCAGACGGTGAGGCCGTAGCAGGAGAGCAACTCGGTGGCGTCGATCTCGACCGGAGGGCCCGGCTGAGCGAACACACCCGACGGCGATTCGTTGACGGCGCCCCGCGGCTCTTGGGATCGCCCGGGCACCTCTCCGGAGGCGGCGCCTGGCGGCTCGGCGACCGTGCCCGGCGATTCCGTGGAGCGCCCCGACGATCCGCCGGTGGCGCCTCGGGATCCGGCGGTCGTGCCTTGAGGTCCAGCTGGGCCGTCGGGCGCCCCAGCT
>NZ_JBFAMX010000373.1:0-10001 GCF_040659615.1 Nonomuraea sp. NPDC049784 | reverse complement strand
GCGGTGGTGGCGGCGAGCGCGGCCAGGGAGACGAGCACGGATGGTCGCATGTCACTCCTCGCGAACGAGCGGGTTCGGGATTAGTGGCGATGCGCGCTGTTCCGCACTCTCCGCACCGCGTCCGCGCCAGGGACGCCGGAGTGGCATGGCCCATACCTGCAGGACTCACGCCAGCACGCTGGAGCGTGTCTCCCTTCTCGTTTGCCGCACAGAATTGCGCTTTCCTGCTCTCTTGTCCAGGGTTTGACGCACAAAAGCGTCAGGCCTTGGTCCACTCCGCGCATCCGCCGGTCAGGAACGCCTTGTCCGTGGCGTCGATGGTGACGCTGGCCGGCCCCTTCGGCATGCCGGTCGCGATGATCTCGCCGGTCGCGCTCCGCAGCCTGGCCCAGTAGCACATGCTGAATCCCCCGGTGGGGCCGGTCGTGCGGTAGGTGCCCGGCTGGATGTCCGTGCCCACCACGAGCGTGCGTAGCGAGGCCGGGTTGATGGCGGGGCCGGTGCTGGTCCCGGCGCTGGGCGGGCCGCTCTGCCCCGGCCGTGTCTGGCCGGGCTGCGTCTGACCCGGCTGCGTTTGACCGGGCTGCGTCTGGCCCGGCTGCGTCTGGCTGGGCACGGGCTGGCCGGTCTGAGACGGTCCAGCCTGAGACGGTCCGGTCTGAGTCGGTGACGGCTCGGTGGGCCCCGTGACCTCCGGCTCCGTGGGCTGGGTGTCCTCGACCGTGACCGTGACGCGGGGCGTGGACTCGTCCGACGACGTCGTGGAATCGCCGGACCCCACGGAGACCCCCAGCAGGAACCCGAGCAGTGCGGCGAGCCCGGCGACGAGCACGATGATCGGCGGACTGCTCGTCGCGCGCGGATATTCAGGAGGGGGCGGCCCGTACGTCACGGACCAAGCGTGCCATCACTGTCAACGGTGGAGATAGTCGACGAGCGACGCCTTCTCCGTCTCCAGTTCCTCGATCGCGCTCTTGACCACGTCGCCGATGCTCACGATGCCCACGAGCCGGCCGTTCTCGACCACGGGCATGTGCCTGAACCGCTGCGTGGTCATGGTCCGCCGCAGCGACTCGACGTTCTCGCCCGGCCCCACCGTGTGCACCTCCGACGTCATGATCGCCGACACCGGGCCGTCCAGGATCGCGGAGCCGCGATCGTGGAGACGGCGTACGACGTCGCGCTCGGACACGATGCCTTCAATGGTGGAGCCGTCCGTGGAGACCACCACGGCTCCGATGTTGCGCTCCGCGAGCGTGGTCAGCAATTCGCGCACTGTGGCCTCTGGCGTCACGGTCGCCACGTCGCTGCCCTTGGCGCGGAGGATCGTCCCGATGAGCATCTGCACCACCTCTGCCCCTCAGTCTTCCAAGCCTGGGTCCAGGCAAACAATCCCCTAGGGACGGAGTCAAGAGGGCACCGGTGTAACGGGGCGATCACGTTTCGTACCTGACTGACAAGATGTGACCTGCGTC
Organism: Nonomuraea sp. NPDC049784; assembly: GCF_040659615.1. NCBI lineage: Bacteria > Bacillati > Actinomycetota > Actinomycetes > Streptosporangiales > Streptosporangiaceae > Nonomuraea > Nonomuraea sp. NPDC049784. The sequence continues at coordinate 8,526 of NZ_JBFAMX010000373.1, read as the reverse complement.
TCATACCTTTCGCGCAAATTCCCACGAAGTCATCGACTACTAGATAACCCGTCAGTAGGGTTGCGACTCATCCGTAGGCGGCGGAGGTGGTCATGGCGGTAATTCGCGCGCGGACGGGCGGCCGATGACCCTGTCCGGATATGTCGGACGCCGGGCCGGGTCGGCGCTCGGCCAGGTCGGCGAGCTGTTCGTCATCGTCCTGGAGGCGTTACGCAGGAGCTGGGACGTCAAGCGCTGGTGGTGGGAGTTCGTCGAGCAGTGCTGGTTCCTCGCGCGCGTCACCAGCGTGCCCGTCCTGCTCGTCGCCCTGCCGCTGGGCGCCACCGTGGCGCTGCAGGTGGGCGAGCTGGCCAGGCAGCTGGGCGCCAGCTCCGCCACGGGCAGCGCGGTCTTCGTCGGGCTGATCCGCGAGGTGGCGCCGCTGGCCAGCGCGCTGCTGATCGCCGGGGCCGGCGGCAGCGCGATGACCTCCGACATCGGCGCGCGCCACATCCGCGACGAGCTGAGCGCGATGGAGGTCATGTCGATCAACCCGATCCACCGCCTGGTCACGCCGCGCATGTGGGCGGCCAGCACGATCGCGGTGTGCCTGTGCCCGCTGGTCATCCTGGCCGGCGCGACCGGCGGCTACTTCTTCAATGTGATCGTGCAGGGCGTCACCCCGGGTGCGTACTTCGACGGCGCGTTCTCCCTGGTCGTCGCCTCCGACCTGTACGTGACGCTGTTCAAGGCGTGGATCTTCGGGTTCATCGCGGCGGCCGTCGCCTGCTACAAGGGCATGACCTGTGCGACCAGCCCGGTCGGCGTGGGGCGGGCGGTCAACCAGGCGACCGTGGTCACGTTCATGCTGGTGTTCACGTTCAACTACGTGATCTCGGCCGTCTACTTCCTCGCCTATCCTCCGAGGTCGCTGTGATGGTGACCCGGTGATGGTGACACGGACGGCTGGTCTCAGGCTCGCCCTGCGGGGGCGGGACGTCGCGGAGCGTTTCGCGACGCTGGCCGACTGGCCGCTGTTCGTGTGGAAGGTGCTGTTCTACTCCGTACGCGACGTCATCCTGCGGCTCAAGTACTTCAAGGTCGTCCTCAGGCAGGTCAGCGACGTCGTGGTGGGCGTCGGGGCGACCGTCATCGGCGGTGGCATGGTCTTCGTGGTGTTCACGATGGCGTTCGTCGTGGGCGCGACCGTGGGCCTGCAGGGCTACCAGGGGCTGCAGGCGATCGGCGCGGAGTCGTTCATGGGCCTGGTGGGCAGCTTCGCGAACGTCCGGGAGATCACCCCGATCATCGCGGCAACGGCGCTGGCGGCGCAGGTGGGCTCGTCGTTCACGGCGGAGCTGGGCGCGATGCGGATCGCGGAGGAGATCGACGCGCTGGAGGTGATGGGCATCAACGCCTTCACCTACCTGATCTGCACCCGGGTCGTGGCGGCGCTGCTGGCGCTGACACCCATCTACCTGATCGCGCTCTTCGCCAGTTTCTTCGCCACCCGGATGATGTGCACGGTCCTTTTCGGCCTGGCGCCTGGGGTGTACGACTACTACTTCTACCTGTACCTGCCGGTCAGCGACATCGTGTTCAGCGTCGCCAAGGTCGCTGTTTTCGCCTTCGCGGTCATCGTCATCCACTGCTACCACGGCTTCCACGCCACCGGCGGCCCGGTGGGCGTGGGTGTGGCGGCGGGCCGTGCCATCCGCCAGTCGATCGTCACGATCGTGCTGCTCAACCTGCTGCTGTCGTACCTGTTCTGGGGCGGCGGGGGCAACATACCGCTGACGGGGTGAGCCGGTGACCCGATTCCAACTCCCCCTCGCCGCCCGGGTGGGCATCGCGCTCGCCGTGCTCGTCGTCCTGGCGGCGGCCACCCTGTACGTGGTCCGCACCGCCACCGAGATCAGCGGGACCAGGATCGACGCCGTGTTCGCCCGCGCGGGGCAGGGCCTGGACGCAGGCTCCCCCGTCAAGATCCGCGGCATCAAGATCGGCGAGGTGACCGGTCTGTCGCTCGACGTCAAGGGCAAGGCCGTGGTCACCATGCACGTCGACCCCGGCGTCAAGGTGCCGCAGTCCACGGTCGCGGCGGTCGAGCCCGCGTCGGTGTTCGGCCCCAAGTTCCTCAACCTCAAGCCCGGCTCCGGCGAGACCACCGGCCCGTACCTGTCCAGCGGCGCCGTCATCACCGCCACAGAGGGCCCGCTGGACCTGTCCGACACGCTCGGCGCCGCCTACCGCGGCCTGAACGCCGTCGATCCGAGCGAGGTCACGGTCATCGTGCACACCCTGGCCAAGGGCCTGGACGGCGAGGGCGAGAACATGCGCGAGCTGATCGGCGACGCCGGCACGCTCGTCGGCGTCGCGCACCGGCAGCGCGGGCGGGCCAGGCAGTTCCTGCACGACGCCGCCTTGCTCGGCACGGCCCTGCAGGACAAGGGCGACGATCTCGTCGCGATCTCCTCCGACGTCAACGTCATCACCCCTGACCTGCTCGCACGGGCCGACAAGGTACGCGCTCTACTGCAGGAGGTCACCTCCATCTCCGAGCTGGGCGCGCACGGGCTGGCCAAGCACCGGCAGGACCTGCGGGCCGGCGTGCACTCCGGCGAACGGGTGGCCGCGCTCATCTACGCCCAGCTCGGCCTGGCCGGGGACGGCGTACGCGGCCTGAACAGGCTGGTGGACCTGCTCAACGAGCTGATCGAGGCGCCGGGCCCGGGCAACAGCCGCCAGCTCCAGGTGGAGGCGTTCGTCGCGACCGACATCTGCGAGCTGGTCGTCGGCGCGTGCGGCCCGACCGACGGGAGGCGCTGACATGCGGCGCGCCTGGACGTTCGCCCGGTTCCTGCTCTTCATCGGCCTGTGCGTGACGCTGATCGCGGTGATCGCCGTGCAGATCGCCAGGGTGAGCACGGGCGGCGGCTACAACCTGGTCGCCGTGTTCGACGACGTGTCGGGGCTGGTCGAGGGCGACCAGGTGAAGATCGCCGGAGCGCCCGTCGGCCAGGTGGACACCATCAAGGTGGTGGACGGCCGGGCCGAGGTGACCATGGAGGTGCAGGAGGGGATCACCGTGCCGGCGGACACCGAGGCCGCCATCCGCTGGCGCAACGCCGTCGGCCAGCGCGTGGTCTACCTGTTGCCCGGCACCGCGCCCGGCAAGCTCCCGCCGGGGTCGCGCATCACCCGTACCTCCTCCGTCGTGGACATCGGCCAGCTGGTCAGCGACCTCGGCCCGCTCACCCGCAGCCTCGACCCCGACCAGATCAACCAGCTCCTCACCGCCGCCGCCAAGTCGCTCAAGGGCAACGAGCAGAACATCCCGAGGCTGCTTGACAACGTCAACGCCATCACGACCACGGTCAACGAACGTAAGAAGACCATCGAGCAGCTCTTGAAGGACTACGCCACCGTCACCGACGTGGTCGCCCGGCGCGACAAGCAGATCGAGGAGCTCGTCGACAACCTCGTCACGCTCTCCGAGGCGTTCGCCGACAACCGGCAGCTGATCGACCAGGCTCTGGTGGAGCTGTCCACGACCGTCCACACCTCCAACGAGGTGCTCGGCAAGAACGCCGACGAGCTCGGCCGCCTGGTCGACAACCTGTCCGGGCTGACCGGCGGCATCAGGCGGCATGTGGGCGAGATCGACAAGACGGTCAGCACGTTCCAGCCGCTGTTCGCGCGGGCGTACCAGACCGTGGACCGCGGCCACTACTTCGTCACCGCGGTCCCGTGCGTGGCGCTGAGCGCCGCGCCCTGCCCGTACGGGATGCAGGCGCCGCCCCCGCTGCGCAACACCAGGGTCCAGAGCACGAAGGACCTGCAGAAGCTGCTGGTGGGCGAGTGATGGCGCTCAAATCCTTCCGCGACCGCAACAGGATCGCCGTCGGCCTGGTGTCGATGGCCACACTGGCCGCGATCCTCGTCGCCACGTTCCTGGTGGGCAACCTGGGGCTGCTGGAGAGCGGCTACTACATGTCTGGCGTGTTCGTGGACTCCGGCGGACTGCGTACCGGCAACGACGTCAGGGTCGCCGGGGTGCGCGTCGGCAAGGTCGCCGAGGTGCGCGCCGACTACACGCAGGGGTACGTGATCGTCACCTGGAAGGTGGACGACGGCGTGCGGCTCGGCCGCGGCACCCGGGCCGACATCGCCCTGTCGAACCTGCTCGGCGGCCGGTACGTCAAGCTCACCGGCGCCGTCTCGGCCCCGTACATGGACCAGCTGCCCGAGAGCCGGCGGCGCATCCCCGTGACGCGGACCGGCGTGCCCACCCTCATCAACGACGCCATCAAGGACGCGACGCGGCTGGTCCAGCGTCTCGACACCGACGCCGTGGACGACCTGCTCACCGAGCTCGACAAGGTCGACCTCGGCAAGCGCGGCCGCATCACCCGCCTGCTGCGCAACATCGGCGACCTGTCGGACACGATCAGCAAGAGCCAGCCGCAGCTGCAACGGCTCGTCGACAACGGCACCAGGATCATGAACGTCCTGGAGAAGAAGGACAAGCAGCTCGGGCGGCTCATCGACGCCATCGAGGTCATGCTGGCCGAGCTGCGCGCGCGCCGCAACGAGCTGCGCACGCTGCTGGGCGACGGCAGCGACCTGGTACGCAGCACGACCCGGCTGATCAACGAGCACGAGAAGACCCTCATCCAGGTGCTCGACGACAACGCGGCCATCACGACGCGGCTGAGCGACAGCGACAAGCAGCTCAACTCGCTCCTCGCGTGGGCAGGCCCGACGTTCTCCGGCCTGTCCACGATGGGCGGCCAGGGCCCGTGGCTCGAGGCCATAGCCACGGGCCTCGGCCCCATCAACCCGGAGGTGCTCGGCGCCATCAAGAAGGACAGGAAGAGCGCCAGATGAGACGACCCGTGAGACGACTGGTGGCGGTCCTGCTGCTCGGGGTGTTGCTGACGTCGGGGTGCACGGTGCTGGGAGAGGAGCCGTACCGGCTGGTGGCGATCTTCCACAAGGCGCCCGCCCTGTACGAGCAGGCGCGGGTGAAGGTGATGGGCCTCGACGCCGGATATGTCGACAAAATCCGCATTGATGGGGATAAAGTGCGCGTTGACCTGCTGGTCGATCGGCAGGTGCCGCTGCCGGCCGGCGTGAAGGCCGTGGTCGCGCCCCAGAACACGCTCGGTGAGCGGAACGTCGTCCTCTATCCCCCCTGGAAGCCCGGCGACCAGAAGGTTACGCCGGGGACCACGATCCCGCTGGAGCGGACGGACCTTCCGGTGGAGATCGACGACGCGCTCGACGCGTTCACCAAGCTCACCGACGCGCTCGACGACAAGAAGCTGGGCTCCGTGGCGAGCACCCTGGCCGACGGGGTCAGGGGGCGCGGCAAGACCATCAACAACGCCATCGCCGACACCTCCCAGCTGACCGGCACCCTGGCCAAGCAGGACCAGCAGCTCGTCGATCTGGCCAAGGGGCTGAACCGGCTGGCCACCAGCCTCAACAAGCGCGAGAGCCAGGTGACGGGCGCGATCGACTCCTTCGCCGAGGCCAGCTCGATCCTGGCGGAGGAGCGGCAGCGGCTGCGAACGTTCATCTCGGGCATGGCGAATTTCGTGCGGCGCGGCGACGTGATCATTGAGCAGTACTCCGAACGGCTCCCGCAGGCCGCGAGCACGCTGGCCGAACTGGTGCTGACGGTACGCGCCAACAGCGCTTCCATGGCGCAGGCGGTCAAGGGCGCGGCCGACTTCGCCGACGTGCTCATCGACTCGTGGGACAGGAAACAGCACGTGCTGAAGATCCGCGTCGTGCTCAACGCGATGACCAGGGCGTGGCTGACACCGCTGTTCGACGCGCTGAACCTGGGCGACGTGCCGTGCCTGCCGGCCAAGCTGAGCAACTGCCCCTTCCAGCAGCAGGGGAGGCAGCGATGAGGGCCCGCCTGCTGGCCGCCGTGCTGGCGCTGGCCTTGACGGCGTCGTGCTCACTGCAGACGCTCGGCGCGACCACCGGTGACATGACCCTGTACGCGGCCTTCGACGACGTGCAGAGCCTGGTGGCCGGGCACAGCGTGCAGATCTCCGACGTTCGGGTGGGCACGGTCACCGACATCCGGCTGGAGGGCTACCGGGCCAAGGTGACGATGTCGATCCAGTCCGCGCACCGGGTGCCCGTGGGCAGCACGGCCACCGTGGCCAAGACGTCGGTGCTGGGCGAGAACTACGTCCTGCTCTCACCGCCCGCGGGCAGGGACCTGTCCACGGGCCCGTACCTGAAGGACGGCGCCACCATCTCCGAGACGTCGGTCGAGCCCGACATCGAGCAGGTCACCGCCAAGGCGGGACCGCTCATCGAGGCGCTCGGCGCCCAGGACGTGAACGCCATCCTGGACGCCGCCTCCACCGCCTTCGGCGGGAAGGGCGACGACGTCAACAAGCTGATCAAGCAGACGGCCGAGGTGACCGACGCCTACGCCGCGGCCCGCAAGGACATAGGCACCAGCATCGACGCGCTGGCCCGGCTGGGCGACGACCTCGCCAAGGGCAGCGGCGAGCTGGACCGGCTCCCGGGCACGCTGGCCTCGGCCACCGCGCGCATCGCGCACGGGCGCAAGCACGTGAAGAAGGCGATCGTCGCGCTGACGAAGCTGGCCAAGGAGGCCAACCTCACCGTCTACCCCCGCCACGCCGCCCGGCTCAGGAAACTGCTCCTGGAGCTGGAGGCCATCTCGTCGGCCATGCAGCGGGGCAAGGAGGACCTGAAGACGCTGGTGGCGAGGCTCCAGAAGTTCATCGACGCGCCGCCGATCACGGTCAACGGGCAGGTGCTGATCTACCTCTGGCTGAAGGGCGTTCTGATGCCCCAGAGATCGTCAGGGAACGACACACTGCTGCCAAACCGGGTCGAGGACTTCCGCCTGCTGCTGGAGCCGCCGCGATGAGAAACCGGATTTATCTGAACTTAGGGTTCTTTGTCGCCCTGGGTGTCGTCATGACCGTCTGGGCGTTCAGCACGATCATCCGGCTCGACGCCATCGAGCGGCCGTACCGGGTGTCGGCCGAGTTCGTCTCGTCACCCGGCCTCATCCGGGGGTTCGACGTGGCGTACCTGGGAGTGCGGGTCGGCAAGATCGGCGACGTGCGGCTGGCGCCCGGCAAGATCGTCGTGGGTCTCGACATCGACAAGGAGGTCCGGCTGCCGAAGGGCCTCACGGCGGAGGTGCGGCGCAAGTCGGCCATCGGGGAGCCGTACGTGGAGCTCTCGCCGCCCACCACCGGCGTGACCGGGCCCTCGCTCGCGGCCGGTGACACGATCCCGCTGGCCAAGACGTCGGTGCCGCTCGACTACAAGAAGCTGTTCGAGGGCGTGGGCAAGCTGCTGAACGCGGTGCCGCCGGAGGACGCCAAGACGATCACGCACGAGCTGGCCGTGGCCCTGGATGGACGGGCCCCCGCGATCAGGAACATCATCGACGACGCCCACTCGCTGACCGGCACGCTGGCGGACAACGCCGACGTGCTCGACTCCCTGTCGGTGCAGCTCACCCACCTCACCCACACGCTCGCCGGGAAGCGGGGCGAGCTGGCCTCCGGCATCACGGACCTCCGCACGGTCACGGGGACGCTGCGGGACTCCCGTGCCGACCTGAACACCTTCCTCGACCGGGGGCCGGGGGTGTTCGCCCAGCTCGACACGGCGATCAAGAAGTCGCGGCCGGGATTCTCGTGCCTGCTGACGGCGGCGGGACTGCCGCACCAGCCGGTGTTCTCGCCGGAGACGGAGCGGAACGTGCACCACCTGCTCAGCATCATGCCGACCGCGCTCAGCCTGTCGAGCGACATCAGCCGCCGGACCGGCGACACCGTTTACGGGAGGGCGGCGTTCATCTTCAGCGTGCCGGGCGGGCCGACCCCTGCCGAGGAATACGCGAGCGCCATCGCCCCGCCCACCGTGCCCGCGCTGCGCTCCTGCCCCGCCCCCTCCCACGACTCGGGCGACTCCCGCGACTCCCATGCGGACGATCACCAGGACGCCGCCGGACCGGCGGACACCCCCACGCCCGCCGCGTCCGCTCGTCCGGTGGCGAAGGACACCGAGAAACCGAACAAGAGCCCCGAGGCCACCGCGTCGCCCAGCGCCGTGGCGGCCACCGACCCCGCGTCCCCCATCCCGCTGAACACCACTCCCCTGATTGTCGGGATATTCCTCGCCGTGGTGGCCAGCGGTGGGATCGTGGGCTGGATCGCGACGGGCCGGGCCGCCCGCCGCCGTGAGGAGTCTGAATGACCACCAAGCAGGACCTCGCCGAGGAAGCCCGCACCGAGGAGGCCCAGCCTGACACGGCCCCCCGTGAGGCCACCGACTCCGCCACGGCGGAACCGTCGGCCGAACCGGCGGACGCGCGCCCCGAGGACAAGCAGCTGAAGGCGGACGCGAATCCCGCGGGAGAGCAACCGAGAGCGACGGGTGCGGCGACGGACGACGAGCAGGCGGCGGAGGCGGACGCGGCGGCGGACGGCGAGGAGCCGGCCGTGGTGGGTTCGGGGTCCGGTGAAG
>NZ_JBFAMX010000372.1:0-10012 GCF_040659615.1 Nonomuraea sp. NPDC049784 | reverse complement strand
GCCGCCGGTAGGCGTTCTGCCTGGCGCGTACGGCGTCGCTCAGCTCGCCGCGGCGGGAACGCAGCCGCACGCGCCGGTCCTCGGTGTCGTCCTGGACCTCGTCGCTCCCGCACAGCTGCCACGACCGGTGCACCAGGGCCAGCAGGAACGCGGTCACCCCCAAAGTGATCACGATGGCCGTCAGCACCATGGCCTGCGGCAGCGGGTCGGCGATCCCGCGGGCGCCCACGAAGGGCGGGGCGCCGACGTCGCCGCCCGCGGTGACGATCAGCAGGTTGACGCCGTTGCCCAGGACGATGACGCCTGCCAGCACGCGTACCAGGCTCCGCTCCAGCAGCAGCGTGACCCCGGTGGCGATCATCGCGCAGCAGGCCAGGAACGGCAGCAGGGTGACGGTCACGCGCTCTCCTCGGCATCGATCTGCCGGTCCAGCTCGGCGCCGAGGCCACGCAGGATGTCCTGGACCATGCCGACGACGGACACGTACACGCCGAGGTCGAAGAACAGCCCCGTGCTCAGGTGCAGGTGGCCGAGCAACGGCACGGTCACGTCCGTGGCGAGCATGTCCAGCGCCGCCCGCCCGAACAGCAGCCCGGCCAGGGCCGTCCCCGTCGACAGCGTGAGCCCGACGCCCATGAGCACGCCCGCGTGCATCGGGACGGCGACGGCCAGTTCGTTCCTGCCGCCCGCCAGGTAGCGAACGGTGATCGCCATCCCGGCCACGATGCCGCCCGCGAACCCGCCGCCGACCGCGCTGTGCCCGATGAACAGCAGGAACACCGACAACACCAGCACGGTGTGGAACGTCAGCCTGGCCGCCACCTCGAAGGCCAGCGCCCGCTGCCCGCGCGGGAGGGTGGCCGACAACCAGCGCGTTCCGCCGGGAGGTAGGTGCGGGCCCGGCTCGATGTGGTACGACCTGCGCCGCAGGAACACCAGGCTCGTCACGCCCATGGTCAGCACGACGAGCACCGTGCTCTCGCCCATGGTGTCCCAGGCGCGAATGTCGACGATGAGGGCGCTGACGATGTTCCTGGCACCGGCCTGCTCGGCCGCCGCCCCCATGAGCGCACCGATCGGCTGGGCGGTCCGCGCGCCCATGGCCAGCATGCCCGCGCCCGTGACCACCACGGCCACGGCCAGCCCGAGCCCCATCCTGAACCAGAACGGCAGCCGCCCCCTGATCGGGCCGATCGGCAGCCGCCGCAGCACCAGCGCGAACACCACCAGGCTCACCGTCTCGGCCAGGAACTGGGTGAGCGCCAGATCGGGTGAGCCGTGGACGAGGAACAGCAGCGCCGTGCCGTACCCGATGAGGCCTACGACGACGCCCAGGAGTATGTACGCGCGGGCGAACAGCGCCAGCGCGGCCGACGCCACGATGAGCACGGCGACGACGGGCTGCTCGGGGCGCTGCCAGGCGACGACGGGCACGTCGAGGCGGGGCGGGCCGCCAGACACGAGGGAGAACACGCCGACGCCGATCACGGCGAACAGGGTGAGCGTGAGGTAGTCGGGCAGGGATCCGCGCTGTACGAAGCCGGTGAGCTGGATGGCGAAGCGGTCGAGGCGCCGTACGAGCGACCAGAAGATCTGCCCGGAGTCGAACACGTGCAGCGCCGCTCCTGCCCTGGCCACGGGCTCCCTGGCCAGGAACAGCACCACCCCGGCAGCCGCCGACACGGCCGACAGCAGGAGCGGCAGGGAGAAGCCGCCCCACAGCACCAGATGCGTGACATGCCCCTTATCACGAAAAGTCCCGATATATCCGGATAGTGCGTGGCCGTACCAGGGCGCGAACGGCGCCAGCGCCAGGCCGAGCACCGACAGCAGCGCGGCGGGCCCGAACATGGCCGCAGGCACGCGATGCGTCTCCCGCGCCGCCACCCCCGGCTTGTCCCAGAACGCCCCCCACAGGAACCGCAGCGTGTACGCCACCGTCAACGCCGACCCGGCCGCCACGCCCCCCAGCGCGAGCGGCGTGTCCATGAGCGCCTCCAGCGCGGCCTCCTTGCCGGCGAACCCCGCCAGCGGCGGCAGCCCCAGCATCGACGCCCCGGCCAGAACCGAGACCCCGCACACCCAAGGCATCGACCGGCCGACCCCGCTGAGCTCGCGCAGGTCACGGGTGCCGGCCATGTGGTCGACGATGCCCACCACCAGGAACAGGGCGGCCTTGAACAGCGCGTGCGCCAGCAGCATGGCCGCGCCGGCCAGCGCGGCGCCGCCGTCCCCCGAGCCGAACAGCACCGTGAGCAGGCCGAGCTGGCCGACCGTGCCGTAGGCGAGCAGCCGCTTGAGGTCCGCCTCGCGCAGCGCCCGCCACCCGCCCAGCAGCATCGTGACCACGCCGAGCGGCACGGCCACCGCTCGCCAGGGGGCCACGTCTCCCAGCGCGGGGCCGAGCCTGGCCAGCAGGTACACGCCCGCCTTCACCATGGCGGCCGCGTGCAGGTATGCGGAGACGGGCGTGGGGGCGGCCATGGCGGCCGGCAGCCACGTGCTGAACGGGAAGATCGCCGACTTCGACAGCGCGCCGACCAGGATGAGCACCACGGCGACGGGGCTCACGTGCGGCGGGTGCGCGACGATGTCCGAGATACGGTACGTGCCCGCGGCCTGCCCGAGCAGGACGAACCCGGCCAGCATGGCAAGGCCGCCGAACGTGGTGACCCACAGGGCCTTCAGCGCCGCCTGCCTGCTCGGCCTGCTCTCGGGGTCGTACCCGATGAGCAGGTAGGAGCAGACGGTGGTCAGCTCCCAGAAGACGTACAGAAGGAGCAGGTTGTCGGCGGTCACCAGCCCCAGCATCGAGCCGGCGAAGGCCGACATGAAGACGCCGTAGCGCCCGAGCCCGTCGTCGCCGCGAGGGAAGTAGCGGGCGCTGTAGATCATGACCAGCGCGCCCACACCGGTGACCAGCGACATCATGAGCACGGCCAGCGCATCGACGCGGAAGGCCAGCTCCAGCCCGATCGAGGGCGCCCAGGTCCTGGTCTCCCGCGCGGGCAGCCCCAGCGCCGTGGCAAGGAAGGCCGCGGCGGGAGGGAGCGCGAGCACGGCCAGGGACGCGCGCCTGACCAGCCAGGGAGCGCAGACCGCCGCCACCGCGTGCAGGACCAGCAGCGACTCCATGGGCTCCTCGGGAGGGCATTTCCGACTACGTCCGCCAATCTCTCCCGTCAGAGCCCGGCTCCGGCGCAGGCACGGCCAGGGTTGACCCGAACGACACCAGTCCCACACCGTGGTGTGGGACTGGAACGGCGGGTTCAGGCTCTGGCCGCGCAGGTGCCGGGACGCGGCGGGGCAACCGTGATCAAGTACCGGTCGATCTGCCTCTCCACGCAGGTCGAGCCGCCGTGGTACGCGGTGTGGCCGTCGGCGTCGTTGGTGAGCAGCACGCCGTTCGACAGCTGGGACGCCAGCGCCTGGGCCAGCTTGTACGGCGTGGCGGGGTCGCGGGTGGTGCCCACCACCACGATCGGCGGCGACCCCTGGGCCCGCACCTGCTTGGCGAACCCGGTGCCCTTGACCGGCCAGTACGGGCAGCGCGACTCGGGATGGTCGACGCAGCTGATGGCCATGAGCGCCTCGTACCGGTTGTCGTAGCTGCCGTCGAGCCGGCGGCCGTTGTACTGGTCGGCGAGCACCAGCAGGTACGTGCCGTCGCCCTTGAACGCCGCCGCCAGCGCCCGGCGCAGCGCCGGCCAGTCGCCCGCCGAGTACAGCGCGCTCATGACGCCGGTGCGCGCGACGGCCTCGCTGACCTGCCGGCCGTCGTAGGTGTTGCGCAGCGGCGCCCGGTCGGCCCGCTTGTACAGCGCATCGAGCTTCTTCCACGCCGCGCCGATCGAGTGCTGCCTGAACGGGCAGCCCTTGGCCTTGAAGCAGTCGCGCAGGAACGACTCCGTCGCCACGCGGAAGCCCAGGGCCTGCGACTGGGCGAACTCGGCGCCCGTCTGGCTCGGGTTCTCCGCGCCGTCGAGCACCATGGCGCGGATCCTCGTGGGGAACAGGTCGGCGTACCTGGCGCCCAGGTAGGTGCCGTACGACCAGCCCAGATACGTCAGCCGCGCCTCGCCGAGGGCGGCCCGCATCACGTCCATGTCCCGGGCGGCCTCGCCGGTGCCGACGTGCGCGAGGAGCTGCTTGCCCGCGTTGGCCTTGCAGGCACCGGCGAACACCTTGGCCCACTGCTTGGCCTGGTTGACCTCGGCGCTGTTGTCAGGGGTCGGGTCGGTGGCGAAGAGCGCGTCGAGGCCGAGCGTGCCCAGGCAGCGCACGGGAGCCGACCCGCCGACGCCTCGGGGGTCGAAGCTCACCACGTCGAACCGCTGCCGGATGGAGGCGGAGACGATCGCCTTGCTCGCTTTCAAGGAGTCGACGCCGGATATTCCGGGGCCGCCGAAGTTGAGCACGACCGAGCCGATCTTTTTACCGGTGGCCGGCAGCCGGACCAGGCTGATCTTAATCTGCTTGCCATTGGGCTTCGAATAGTCGAGTGGCACTCTCAATTTGCCGCATTGGTATCCGCTGCCACAGGAGGACCAGGCCACCCGCTGCCAGTAATACGCATCGAGCCTGACGGGCCCCGCAGCCCGGGCCGCACCGGAGAAACCGGCGGCGGCGACCAAGCCTGCGATCACAGGCGAAATGATTTTGATTAGACGTCGCATGAATAAAACGTGAATGAAAAACCTTGCGACGCCCTTTAAGGGTGCTGGAATAGATCACTTGCAAGCACCCGGGTGCTGGAGTGACATGGCGAGGAGCTCGGCCAGGTGGCTGGCTTGGCGGCCGGTTCCGGCGGCGGCGATCTGGGTGCGGCAGGAGAAGCCGTCGGCCAGGATCGTCTGCTGCGGGCTCGCGGCTCGTACGGCGGGCCAGACGGACTCCTCCGCGCAGGCCACCGACACGTCATAGTGCGAGCGCTCGAATCCGAAATTTCCGGCCAGTCCGCAGCACCCAGCGTTCAGCACCTCCGTGCTGATCCCGAAGCGGTCGAGGACCGCGCGGTCGGCGTCGTACCCCATGATGGCGCTCTGATGGCAGTGCACCTGCGCCACCGCCTCACCGCCGGAGGAGGCCGGGCGCCAGTCGGGCGCCCGCGACTCGAGCAGCTCCGCCAGCGTCAGCGTCCGCTCCGAGAGCAGCCGCGTGTCCGGCGTGTTCAGCAGCTCCGGACCGTCGGCGCGGAACACGGCCGTGCAGCTGGGCTCCAGCCCCACCACCGGCACCCCGGTCTCCGCCCACGGCCGCAGCGCGCGCACGCTGCGGGCGAGCACCCGCCGGGCGGTCGTGAGCTGTCCCGTGGAGATCCAGGTCAGCCCGCAGCACAGCGGCACCGGCGGCACGTGCACCTCGAACCCGGCCGCCTCCAGCACGCTCACCGCCGCCTGCCCGATGTGCGGGTCGAAGTTGTTGGTGAACGTGTCGGCCCACAGCACGACCTTCCCCCGCGTCCCGGGCGGCGACGCGCCCCGCCGCCTGAACCAGTTGGTGAACCGCTCCCTGGCGAATCTGGGCAGCTCCCGCTCCGCAGCGATCCCCGCGACGGCCTTCAGCAGCCGCGACAGCCCCGGCGTGTGCGTCAGCGCGTTGACCGCGCCGGGCGCGGCGGAGGCGAGCGCGGACCACAGCGGCAACCAGCCCAGGGAGTAGTGCTCGCGCGGCCGGAGCCGGTGCCGGTAGTGGTGGGCGAGGAACTCGGCCTTGTACGTGGCCATGTCCACGTTCACCGGACACTCGGACCTGCAGCCCTTGCAGGCCAGGCAGAGGTCGAGCGCGTCACGCACGGCCTTCGACCGCCAGCCGTCCGTGATCAGCTCGCCCCGAACCATCTCCCCCAGCAACCGGGCCCGCCCGCGCGTGGAGTGCTCCTCCTCGCGCGTCACCCGGTAGCTGGGGCACATCACCCCGCCCTCGAAGGTGTCCTGCCGGCACTTCCCGATGCCGACGCACCTGGTGGCGGCATGCCCGAAGCGCCCGTGGTCCTCCGGATAGTCGAAGAACTTGTGCCGGGGCTCCAGCGGGTAGAAGTGCCGCTGGGCGAGGTCCTGGTCGAGGCGGTGCGGGTGGACGATCTTGCCGGGGTTCATCCGGTTCCGTGGGTCGAAGACGGCCTTGAACCGGCCGAACGCCTCCACCACCTCGTCGCCGAACATGCGCGGCAGCAGCTCGGCCAGCGCCTGCCCGTCGCCGTGCTCCCCCGACAGCGAGCCACCGTAGGAGGCCACCAGGTCGGCCGCTTCCTCCGCGAACGCCCGGTAGTTGGCGATCCCGTCGTCGGTGTGCAGGTCGAGCGGGAGCCTGCCGTGCACGCACCCTTGCCCGAAGTGCCCGTAGAGGGCGGAGTCCTGGTAGCCGTGGCTACGCAGCAGCCGGTCGTAGTCACGCAGGTACTCGCCCAGCCGCTCGGGCGGCACGGCCGCGTCCGACCAGCCTTCGTAGGTCTGCCGCCCGGTCGGCGGGTACGCCTCCACGCCCAGCCCCGATTCGCGCCACCGCCACAGCCGGTCCTCCCTGGCCGGGTCGCCGAGGAAGGTGTGCGTCGCGTGCTCACTCATGTCACGGATCAGCTCGTCGGCCCGCTCGCGCGCCTGGTCCGGCGTGTCCCCGCCGAACTGCACCAGCAGCCAGCCCGCCCCCTTCGGCAGGTCGCGGAGCGCGGGATCCCCGGGGTGCTCCTGCTGGGCGAGCCGCTGCATGTTCTCGTCCATGGCCTCCAGCGCGATGGGCCGGTGCCGGGCGACGGCCGGTACGGCGTCCGCGGCGGCGAAGATGTCCTCGAACCCGAGCACCGCCAGCGCCCGCGCGGCGGGCTTCGGCACCACGGCCAGCTCGGCGCGGAGTACGGTGACCAACGTGCTCTCGCTGCCGACCAGGGCGCGGGCCACGTTGAAGCCGTTCTCGGGCAGGAGCTCGTCCAGGTTGTAGCCGGAGACGCGCCGCTCCAGCTTGGGGAAGCGGGTGCGCACCAGCTCCATGGTGTCGTCGCGCAGCCGGCGGAGCTGCTGGTAGATCTCGGCCAGCCGCCCGCCCTCGGCCTGGATCCTGGTGTACTCGGCGTCGTCGGTCGGCCCGACCCAGGTGCGGACGCCGTCGTAGGTGAGGATCTCCAGGCGCAGCACCGACTCCGCCATCTTCCCGTACGCCTGCGCGGACGCCCCGCACGAGTCGTTGCCGATCATGCCGCCGATCGTGCAGGTCGGATGGCTGGACGGCTTGGGGCCGACCATCAGCCCCTCCGGCGCCAGAACATGATCGACCGCGTCCACCACCGCCCCGGCCTGCACCGTGACCTTCCTGGCCGCGGGATCCACGGACTCCACCGTGCCGCAGTACTTGGACCAGTCGATCACCACGGCCGCGTTGCAGCACTGCCCGGCCAGGCTGGTGCCGCCGCCCCGCGACAGCACCGGCACGTCGCGGGCCCGGCACGCGGCCACCGCCGCCACCCCGGCGTCGAGGGTATGGGGCACCACCACGCCGATGGGGACCTGCCGGTAGTTGGAGCCGTCCCGGGCGTAGACGGCGCGGCTGCCGGTGTCGAACCGCACCTCGCCGTCCACGGTCTCCTCCAGCCGCCGGCGCAGCGGCTCGACATCGACCTCGCGCGGCCGGTACGGGTGCGCGACAGGTGTTCTGACCAGGCTGTCCATGGCGTCGCCCGTACCCTCAGAAGCGGCCTCTAGACGCCTGGCAGATCTGAGCCGGCACACCACCCCGGTCGCGATCACGTCGTTGAGCACCTGGATGACCTTCTGCGGGTCGTACCCGAAGGCGGCGAGGACTTCCCCCTGGTCAGAGGTGACTTGAGCGGCGTTGCGGGCGGGCTGCGGCACCCGGGGACGGCTCAGGACGTACCGGAAGGAACACGGTGACGACGACGGAGGCCGCGGCGAGCACGGCCATGGCCGCCGCGGGCGAGGTCCACTGCGCGAACGCGCCCGCGAGGACCGCGGCGACGCCCTGCATGGCGAGCATGCCGGAGGAGTGCAGGCCGAGCGCGTGCCCGCTCAGCTCGTCCGGGGTCAGCTCCATGAGCCGCTGCTGGAGCAGCAGGCTCGCCGCGTACCCGGTCGAGGCGATGGTGACGGCCGCCGCCGCGACCGGGGTCGAAGGGCTCAGGAGGAAGATCAGGTACGGGGCCGCGAGCAGCAGGTGCAGCGGGGTGACGAGCCGTATCCGCCAGGCCGGAGGGACGAATCGCCCGGCCAGCACGTCGCCGGCCAGCATGCCGGCGGCCGCGCAGGCGAAGAGGAGGCCGGCGTGCTGGGGAGCGTACGGGACGAACAGCGACTCGCAGCCGACGACCAGCCCGTTCGGCACCCAGAGGGCGATGTAGACGCGGCGGCGCGGCCTGGACGACCACAGCAGGGCGTTGCTCCGCCAGGTCTCGGCGGGCGAGGGCCGTCCAGCCGCGCGGGGCGGGCGTTTCCTGAGCCCGCCCATGGCGGCGGCCGCCACCAGGTACAGGGCGGCGCCGGTCAGCAGCGCCCGGCGGGGTGTCCCCGTGGTGCTGGTGGTGGCGGCCGGTGCCATGCACGCCGACGGGCACGTGTTCCACGTCAGCGCCAACGGGGTGTGGCTGGTCGGCCACGTCCCGCCCGGCTACCTGCGGTTCCCGTCCTGACAGCCCGCCTTAAGCGGGGCCTCCGTCCTGACGCCGGGCCAGAAGGGTGTCGCGGGCGGCCATCAACGCGAAGCCGAGCAGGTTGGCGCCCCGCCACGTCGCCGGGGACGCCGCCCGCTCGTCCGAGGCCGCCAGGCCGATGCCCCACACCCGGTCCACCGGACTCGCCTCCACCAGGACCCGGCCCGACGTTCCGAGCAGGAACTCCGCCAGCTCCTCGTGCGCCCCGAACTTGGCGACGCTCCCGCGTACCACGATGTCGAAGCTACGCGCCTCCCAGGTCGCCTCGTCGAAGCCCCGCACCGTCCGGCCGAGCGCCTTGGCCTCGCGCGGGTGACGGGCCGCGAGGATCTTGTCCGCGCTCTCCCCGTCCTCGAACAGCCACGCCTTGTGCGCCATCATGTAGTGCTCGGCCGAGGCGAACGTGTGGCCGTCCTCGGTGAAGTCGACCGGCCACCACTGGCTGAGGCAACCGGGGCCGACGCCGCCGTCGCGGGCGGGCTGATGGCCCCAGAAGTACAGGTACTTGAGCCGCCGGCCGGTCTGCTCGGCGGAGATGGCCTCGTCCACGGTCATGGGGAGCATGGTCCATAGCCTACGAGGCGGCCCTTCCGAGGCGCTCGGAGATTTCGCGCAGCATCGCCTGCAGCGCCGCCCCGCACCGTCCGGGCGGCGAAGTAGGCTGGATCGCGGAGGCCATTGATGCGCGCACGCGATCTCGCCGTCGAGTTCCCGACGGTCACCCTGGACACCCCGGCGCTCGAGGCGGCCAAGCTGCTGGCCGAGCAGGACCTGCCGGGGCTCATCCTGGTCGACCAGGACCAGCGCCCCCTCAGCATCCTGCCCGGCACCCAGGTGCTCCGGCTGGCGGTCCCGGCGTACTGCCAGGACGACCCCGCGCTGGCCCGGGTGGTGGACGAGGCGCACGCCGACCTGTTCCTGCGGCGGCTCGGGGGCAGGACGGTGCGGGAGTGCCTGCCCGAGCAGCCGCGGGAGCTGCCGGTGGCCGACATGAAGGCCACCGTGCTGGAGCTGGCCGCGCTGATGGCGCGTACGCGGAGCCCGCTGGTGGGCGTGGTGGACGGGGAGCGGCTGGTCGGGGCGGTCACGTTGCAGTCGCTGCTGGACCACGTGCTGGAGCTCTGAACCAAAGCCCCCAAGTCTCATGGGCGGGTCGCGAAACCCACCGCGAAGGCGCGTCTGAGGTAGTCCCATGCGGGCGCGCTGAGCAGGCCCTTCGTGGCGGTCTCCGGCCCCGCAGCGTCGATCTTGCGGTAGATGGCCGACATGGCGCTCCTGTCGCCGCCCGCCAGCCCGGCCACGGCCTCCGTCCAGCGGCGGGCGAGCTCCTGGACGGCCGGGTCCGCCGGGTCCGTG
>NZ_JBFAMX010000371.1:0-10012 GCF_040659615.1 Nonomuraea sp. NPDC049784 | reverse complement strand
GCCACCGCGGCCGCCAGCACGGCCGAGAACCCGGCCCTGATGTCGGGCAGCGTCACATCGGCGCCCTTGAGCTTGGACACACCGCGCACGACGGCCGAGTGCCTGGCGTTGGTGTCGTGGTAGCGGCAGGCCGGGCCGCCCAGGCACTGGTCGAACACCTCGATCTCGCAGCCCATCTTCTGCAGCGCGGGGACGTACACCAGGCGGTTCTCGAAGACCGTCTCGTGCAGCACCGACATGCCCTGGCTCTGCGTGAACAGCACCATGAGCGGCGTCTGCCAGTCCGTCATGAACCCGGGGTGGGTGTCGGTCTGCACGGCCGCCGACCGCAGCCCCTCCGGCGGCGCGGTGGCGCAAAGGTACTCGTCGTTGATGTCGAACTGGGCGCCCATCCTGGCCAGCGTGGTGATCGCGGTGACCAGGCGGTCCTGCGGGCAGCCGTGCACCCGCACCTCTCCCCCGGTGACCAGCCCCGCCGCCAGGTACGAGAACGCCTCGATGCGGTCGCCGGTCAGCCAGGTGGAGGCGCCGTGCAGCCGTTCGACGCCCTCGATGACGATCCTGCGGTCGGGCGAGAGCTCGATCCTGGCCCCCATCCGCTGCAGGAACAGCGCCAGCTCCACCACCTCGGGCTCCATCGCGGCGTTCTTCAGCACCGTCTTGCCCTCGGCCAGCACGGCCGACATCAGGACCGTCTCCGTGGCGCCCACGCTCGGGTACGGCAGCTCGATCCTGGTGCCCACGAGGCGGTTGGCCTTCGCGAAGATGCCGGTGTCGCCCACCTCCACCTCGGCACCCATCGCGCGCAGGGCCTCCACGTGGAAGTTCACCGGCCGCCGCCCGATCGGGTCGCCTCCCACCAGCGGGACGAACGCCTCCCCCGCCAGGTGCAGCAGCGGGCCGAGCATGAGGATGGGGATGCGGTTCAGCCCCGTGAAGGCGTCCGGCACCCTCGGCTCGATCTCCCGGCCGCGCTCGATCCTGATCTCCGTACGGGAGATCTCGACATTGATGCCGAGCGCCCGCAGCATGGCGGCCGTGATCTCCACCTCGCCCACCTCGGGGGCGTTGTGGATGCTGCTCTCACAGCCGCCCAGCATGGCGGCGACCATGTGCTTGGAGACTCCGTTCTTGGAGCCGCGTACCTCGACGTCCCCCCGGAGCGGGCCGGAGGGTTCTATCAACCAGACCTCTTCTTGCATCACGAAGCGAGCCTAGCCGGGGGATACCATCGAGCTGATTCGAATACACATGTGAGGGGGAGTGGCGTGACGAGGGAAGTACGCGCTTTTGCGGTAACTGTCCTCACACTCGCCACTCTCGGAGCAGCCGCCGGCCTCCTCTGGTCGGGACTCACGCCACGGGCGCCGTACCAGGTCACGGAGCAGGGGACGGTGCTGGCCGACCCGTCCACACAGGCGCTGATCGCGGCCGACGGCTGGTTCGCGGTGATCACCGGCGGACTGGGACTGCTGTGCGGCGGGATCGGGTGGTTCATCGGGCGGCGATGGATGCTGCCGGTGCTCCTCGGCCTCTGCGCGGGCGGGGTACTGGGCGCGATGCTGACGTTGTGGGTCGGGTCCACGTTCACCATCGGCGCGGTCGTGGTCGAGGCCGCCGCCCAGCCCGGCACCAAGATCGTCCCCGGAGCGCTGAAGCTGACCGCCTCGGGGGTGCTGGTCTCCTGGCCACTGCTCGCGGTGGGGCTGTTCGGGCTGCTGGAGGGCATGCACGGCTACCGCGAGTCACCACTACGCCACCCGTACGGGGACCCGCCCGAGCCCCTCTGACCGCCACGAGCCTTGACACAGGGCCTAGAGCGGCGGGTGGCGGAGACCATACCCGGTGGCCTGCTCGAACGCGCGGGCCACCCGCAGCACCCTGGCGTCCTCGAACGGCCTGCCCACGATCTGCACCCCCACCGGCAACCCGTCGGACGTGAACCCGGCGGGCACGGACGCGGCCGGGGCGTGCAGCACGCTGATCCAGTAGGCCGAGCGCATCCAGGCGAGGTAGTCGGGCAGCTTCTCCCCGTTGATCTCATCGACGTAGGGCTGCTCGATCGGGAACGGCGGCACCTGGCTGACGGGCGCGATCAGCACGTCGTACGTGTCGAAGAAGGCGGCCATCCGCTGGTAGAGGCGGCTGCGCGCCTGCTCGGCCCTGGCCAGGTCGGCGCCGGTTACCTTGCGGCCCTGCTCGACGTTCCACGCGGTGTTGGGGCCGAGCCCGGTCAGGTCGCCGAAGGACAGCGCGTAGTTCCATGCCCGGTAGGTCCTGAACGCGTCCTCCGCCTCCCACAGGTCCAGCTCCACCTGCTCGACGCGCGCACCCAGCCGCTCGAACACGGCCGGCGCCGTCGCGGTGACCTCCGCCGTCCTCGGGTCCACCGGCAGCCCGCCCAGGTCCGGGCTCCACGCCACGCGCAGGCCCGCCACGCCCTCCTCGGGCTCCGGGGTGAAGACCTCCTTGATCGAGTACGGGGAGCGCCGGTCGAACCCGGCGATGACCCCGAACATCAACGTGACGTCCTCGACCGTCCGCGCCATCGGCCCCTGCACGGACAGGGTGTACCAGGCGGCGGTGTCGGACGGGTCGGGGACGCGCCCGGGCGTCGGGCGCAGGCCGACCACGTTGCAGAACGACGCGGGGTTACGCAGGGAGCCGCCCATGTCGGACCCGTCGGCCAGCGGGACCATGCCGGTGGCCAGGGCCACCGCGGCGCCCCCGCTGCTGCCTCCGGCGGACTTGGACAGGTCGTAGGGATTCCTGGTGGCGCCGAACACCTGGTTGACGGTGTGGGAGCCGGTGCCGAACTCCGGGGTGTTGGTCTTGCCCATGGTGATGGCCCCGGCGGCGCGGAGCCGCTGGACGATCACGTCGTCCTGGGCGGGGACGTTGTCGGCGAAGAGCGGCGAGCCGTAGGTGGTGCGGATGCCGGCCGTGTCGACGAGGTCCTTGTGCGCGACGGGCAGGCCGTGCAGCGGTCCGACCGGCTCCCGCTCGTCGGCCTCCTTGGCCGCGTCGAGCGCCTGCTCGGCGACCAGGGTCACGATGGCATTGACGTGCGGGTTGACCTGCTCGATGCGGTCGAGGTGGGCTTGGACGACCTCGACGGCGCTCACCTGCCTGGACTTGATCAGGTGTGCCAGCTCGGTCGCGCTCAGGTAGTGCAGTTCGCTCACTCTTGCGATCCTGCCCCATGAGCTGCGGGGCGGCGACGGCGAGGGTTGCCCACCCTGCCCACGACCACTCGTCGGATCACCACCTGAACGGTCACGTCCCGGTGCCGCCGTGTCCCGCTCGGGATGCTCGCGTCCCCGCCCAGGCAGGCGTCGCACCCTCGAGCGGCCGACACATCATCACCCAGGCGGCCCACTGTGCGCGCGTCACGGC
This sequence comes from Nonomuraea sp. NPDC049784, assembly GCF_040659615.1. NCBI lineage: Bacteria > Bacillati > Actinomycetota > Actinomycetes > Streptosporangiales > Streptosporangiaceae > Nonomuraea > Nonomuraea sp. NPDC049784. The sequence goes on along the minus strand of NZ_JBFAMX010000371.1, from coordinate 6,616 downwards.
GGCCGGCCCTCGCCGCCCGGTGAGCGTCTCCCTGGACAGGGCCCGGCCACGTGCGGCGGGTGGACCCTCCCGTGCGCAGCCGTAAAGGATGGCTTTCAGGACCCCGTGCGCAGCCGTAAAGGATGGCTTGAAGAACACCCTGCAGCGGGAAGTTGCGTCAGGCGCCCAGGCAGGCGGGGCCGAGGAGTTGCTTCAGGTCGCCCATCAGGGCAGGCGAGGGCGTCACGCGCAGCCGGTCGCCGACGCGCATCACCGTCGTCTTGGGCCCGTTGTGGACCTGCAGATGCACCTCCGACGTGCCCGGATGCGTCGTCAGGATCTCCTTGAGCCGTCCCACCACCGGCGGCGTGCAGCGGGCCAGCGGCAGGCTCACCAGCAGCGGCCCGCCCGCCTCCTGCGTCAGGTCGGGCGCCGTCACCTCCATGGCGATGATCTTCGCCACGTCCTCCCGCTTGTCGATCCGCCCCTTGACGAACACGATCGCGTCCTCGGCCAGGATCGTCGAGCACAGCTGGTAAGCCGACGGGAAGATCATCACCTCGATCGAGCCTTCGAGGTCCTCCAGCTGGGTCAGCACCCACGTGTCACCCTTCTTGGTGACCTTGCGCTGCACCCCGCTCAGGATCCCGCCCACGGTCACGACCTGCCCGTCGGCCCGGCTCTCGTCCTGGACGGCGGCGATCGAGCAGTCGGCCCCCGACGCGAGGATGTGCTCGACGCCGAACAGCGGGTGGTCGGACACGTAGAGGCCGAGCATCTCCCGTTCGAACTGGAGCAGGGTGTTCTTGTCCCACTCCCCCACCGGGATCTGCACGTCGAAGGTCTGGTCCTCGCCGCCGTCGATCGCCCCGAACAGGGAGTCCTGGCCGATGGCCTCGTTCTTCTTGATGTCGATGATCGCGTCCACGGCCTGCTCGTGCACCATGACCAGGCCCTTGCGCATGTGGCCCAGGGAGTCGAACGCGCCCGCCTTGATCAGCGACTCGATGACGCGCTTGTTGCAGACGATGGCCGGGACCTTGCGCAGGAAGTCCTTGAATTCGGCGAAGCGGCCCTTCTCCTTGCGCGCCTTCAGGATGCCGTCGACGACGTTGGCGCCCACGTTGCGGACGGCCGACAGGCCGAAGCGGATGTCGGTGCCGCGCGGCGTGAAGTCGAAGTCGGAGTCGTTGACGTCCGGCGGGAACACCTTGATGCCCATGCGGCGGCACTCGTTGAGGTAGAGGGCCGACTTGTCCTTGTCGTCCTTGACGCTGCTCAGCAGCCCCGCCATGTAGGCGGCCGGGTAGTTGGCCTTGAGGTACGCGGTCCAGTAAGCGACCAGGCCGTAGCCCGCGGTGTGGGCCTTGTTGAAGGCGTAGTCGGAGAACGGCAGCAGGATGTCCCACAGCGCCTTGATGGCCGCGGCCGAGAAGCCGTTGTCCTGCATGCCCTTTTCGAAGAACTCGAACTGCTTGTCCAGCTCGGACTTCTTCTTCTTGCCCATCGCGCGCCGCAGCAGGTCGGCGCCGCCCAGCGAGTAGCCGGCGACCTTCTGCGCGATGGCCATGACCTGCTCCTGATAGACGATCAGGCCGTAGGTCGTGTTGAGGATGTCCTTCAGTGGTTCCTCGAGCTCGGGGTGGATCGGGGTGATCTCCTGCTGGCCGTTCTTGCGCAGGGCGTAGTTGGTGTGGGAGTTGGCGCCCATCGGGCCGGGCCGGTAGAGCGCGAGGGCGGCGGAGATGTCCTCGAAGTTGTCGGGACGCATGAGCCTCATGAGCGAGCGCATGCCGCCGCCGTCGAGCTGGAAGATGCCGAGCGTGTCGCCGCGGGCCAGCAGCTCGTAGGACTTGGGGTCGTCGAGCGGCAGCTTCAGCAGGTCGATCTGCTCGCCGGTGGTGGCCTCGATCATCTTCAGGCAGTCGTCGATGATCGTGAGGTTGCGCAGGCCCAGGAAGTCCATCTTCAGCAGGCCGAGCGTCTCGCAAGTCGGGTAGTCGAACTGCGTGATGATCGCGCCGTCGGAGTCGCGGCGCATGATCGGAATGTAGTCGGTCAGCACCTCGGCCGACATGATCACGCCGGCGGCGTGCACGCCGGTCTGCCTGATCAGGCCCTCCAGGCCCTTGCCGAGGTCCATCGTCGCCTTGACGTCGACGTCTTCCTCGTAGAGCCTGCGCAGCTCACCCGCCTCGGCGTAGCGCGGGTGGTCCTTGTCGAAGATGCCCGACAGCGGGATGTCCTTGCCCATGACGGCGGGCGGGAACGCCTTGGAGACCCGGTCGCCCAGCGCGTAGGGATAGCCCAGGACGCGGCCCGCGTCCTTGATGGCGGCCTTCGCCTTGATGGTGCCGAACGTGGCGATCATGGCGACCTTGTCGGCGCCCCACTTCTCGGTCACGTAGCGGATCACGTCGCCGCGCCTACGCTCGTCGAAGTCGATGTCGACGTCGGGCATGGACACGCGCTCGGGGTTGAGGAAGCGCTCGAAGATCAGGCCGTGCGGGATCGGGTCGAGGTCGGTGATGCCCAGCGCGTACGCCACCAGCGAGCCGGCCGCGGAGCCACGGCCCGGGCCGACGCGGATGCCGTTGTTCTTCGCCCACATGATGAAGTCGGCGACCACGAGGAAGTAGCTCGGGAAGCCCATCTGGATGATGACGCCCAGCTCGTTCTCCGCCCAGGCGCGGTGCTCCTCGTCGACGCCCTCGGGGAAGCGCCGCTCGAGGCCCTTCCAGACCTCCTGGCGGAAGAACTGCTCCTCGGTCATGCCGTCGGGGATGGGGAAGGTCGGCATGAGGTTCTTGAACTCGAAGAACCCGGCCGGGTCGACCTTCTCGGCGACGAGCAGCGTGTTGCGGCAGCCCTCGGCCCACAGGTCGGAGGAGTCGACCGCGCGCATCTCGTCGGCGGCCTTGATGTAGTAGCCGCTGCCGTCGAAGCGGAACCGGTCGGGGTCGGACAACTGCTTGCCGGTCTGAATGCACAGGAGGGCGTCGTGGGAGGCGGCGTCGGACTCGTACGTGTAGTGCGAGTCGTTGGTGACCAGCGGCGGGATGCCGAGCTCCTTGCTGATCCTGGCCAGCCCGTCGCGGACCCGGCGCTCGATGTCGAGCCCGTGGTCCATGATCTCCAGGAAGTAGTTTTCCTTGCCGAAGATGTCCTGGAATTTCGCGGCGGCCTTGAGCGCCTCGTCGTACTGGCCGAGCCGCAGCCTCGTCTGCACCTCACCCGACGGGCAGCCGGTGGTGGCCATCAGGCCGTCGGCGTGCTCGGCGAGGATCTCGGCGTCCATCCGCGCCCATTTGCGGACGAACCCCTCGGTGTAGGCGCGGGAGCTGAGCTTCATCAGGTTGTGCAGGCCCGTCCTGTTGCGCGCCCAGATCGTCATGTGGGTGTAGTAGCCACCCGCCGAGACGTCGTCCTTCTTCTGATGCGGCTCGCCCCACAGCACCGGCTTCTTGTTGTGGCGCAGCTCCGGCGCCACGTACGCCTCGATGCCGATGATCGGCTTGATCCCCGCGCCGGTGGCCTGCTTGTAGAAGTCGTACGCGCCGTGCATGTTGCCGTGGTCGGTGATCGCGATCGCGGGCATGCCCAGCTCGTCGACCTTCTTGAACATCTGCTTGAGCCTGGCGGCCCCGTCCAGCATCGAGTATTCGGTGTGTACGTGCAGATGGACGAACGACTCACTGGACGACATGGAGCGGCGTCTCCCGGTCTCGATGCGGTTGTGCGCTCCGACTCTAGTAGCCCGCACCGACATCCCGGAGCGCATGGCGCGCACGTGCTCTGACCGGCGCGCCGGGACTCCCGCGATCAGCGGCACCTATATCTTCGTACTCACTGTAAGTAGCTGAGGAGACACTCCGTGCGCACGCAGACCGACGAGGGATACCGGCACGCGCTCGGCAACCGCCAGGTCCAGATGATCGCGATCGGCGGAGCGATCGGCGTCGGGCTGTTTCTCGGTTCGGGGGGCCGGCTGGCCGCCGCGGGGCCCGCCCTGGTGCTCGCGTACGCCGCCGCAGGGGTGGCCGCGTTCTTCGTCATGCGGGCGCTCGGCGAGCTCGTGCTCTACCGTCCCGTGTCGGGTTCGTTCGTCGAGTACGCGGGCGAGCTCATCGGCCCGTGGGCGGCCTTCGCCAGCGGCTGGATGTACTGGATCAACTGGGCGTTCACCGGCATCGCCGAGCTGACCGCCATCGCCGCCTACATCCATTACTGGGCGCCCGCGTTCCCGCAGTGGCTCACGGCGCTCATCGCCCTGGGCTCCGTCCTGGCGGTCAACCTGCTGTCGGTACGGCTCTTCGGCGAGCTGGAGTTCTGGTTCGCCATGCTCAAGGTCCTGGCGATCACCGTCTTCCTGGTCGTCGGCCTGGTCCTGGTGGTGTTCACGATCGGCCAGGCGACCCCGCACAACCTCGTCGCCCACGGCGGCTTCTTCCCCAAGGGCTTCCCGTTGGTGCTGATGAGCCTGCAGTCGGTGGTGTTCGCGTACTCGTCGATCGAGCTGGTCGGCATCGCGGCGGGCGAGACGGCCAGGCCGCACCAGGTCATGCCGAAGGCGATCAACGGCGTGGTGTGGCGCATCGCGGTCTTCTACGTGGGCTCGGTGGCGCTGCTGGCGATGGTCCTGCCGTGGACCGCGTACCACGCGGGCGTCTCGCCGTTCGTGACGGTCTTCTCGGGCCTCGGCGTCCCGTGGGCCGCCGACGCCATGAACCTCGTGGTGATCACCGCCGCGCTCTCGTCCTGCAACTCCGGCCTGTACGCCACGGGCCGCATCCTGCGCTCGATGGCGATGAAGCAGGAGGCGCCCCGTTTCGCGGGCAACCTGAGCTCCAGGTACGTCCCACTCGGCGGCATCCTGTTCACGGCGAGCATGTTCCTGGCCGGGGTGGCGCTGTTCTACTTCCTGCCCGAGCGCGCCTTCAACATCGCCACGGCCGCCGCCTCCCTCGGTGTCATCACGACCTGGGGCGTGCTGGTCTACTGCCAGATGCGGCTGCGCAGGTCGGGGCACCGGTCGGTGTTCCCGATGCCGGGCACGCCGTACACCAACTGGCTCACGCTGGCGTTCCTGGCGCTGGTCGTGCTGCTGATGCCCTTCGCCGACGAGGACCAGCGGGTGGCGTTCTTCCTCATCCCCGCGCTGATCGCGGCCATCGCCCTGGGCTGGCAGGTGGTCAACCGCCGCCGCACTCGTAATAGCGGCACATCGTCGATCACCTGACTGGGTAGTCTCGATGTCGCTAATACGGAGCAGCCGCTCGGGGGAGGCCGCACTGGACGAGGTGACACGGCAGACGCCGGCATGGGCGCCGAAATGGGCGAGGCGAGGGATCGTCCAGACCGCTGCGGCGGTCGCCGCCGGCATCGCCCTTGCTCTGGCGTGCTTACCCCTGGGCGTCTTCCCGAAGCTGGCCTGCGCCCTGCTGGACGCGGGCTGCCCGGCCGCCAAGGAGCCGGGCGGGCGGCTGCCGCAGGTGACCCGCCTGACGCCCGTGCAGGTGGCGCAGAGCGGCATGTACGTGGCGCTCGGCGACTCGTACTCCTCCGGTGAGGGCGTCTACGACCTCGACAAGAAGCCCGTCAACGACGGCGCCGATCGCTGCCACCGGGCGTCGGGCTCGTACGTGCCGCTGGTGGCGCAGGCGTACCGCTTCGGCGGCGGCACCGCCTTCTACGCCTGCAGCGGCGCCACCACCGGCCAGCTCCTGTCCGGCCAGTACAGCCAGCGGCCCCAGATCACCCGCGTGGGCCCCTCCGCCAGCCTGGTGACGCTGAGCATCGGCGGCAACGACGCAGGCTTCACGAAGGTGCTCACGGGCTGCATCGTCAAGCTGCCGTGGTCGTCGGCGTGCGTCGAGCAGGACGCCGCCGTCGCCCGCCGCATCGAGGAGCTGGGCCCGAGCATGCTCAAGGTGCTGCGCGAGCTACGGGTACGGGCGCCGAACGCGCGCATCATCGTCCTCGGCTACCCGCGCCCGTTCCCCAAGGAGCCGGCGGCGAGCGTCGACAACCTCAGCGCGGCCGACCAGAGCTGGCTCAACGAGGTGACGCGCCGCCTCAACGACACGGTGGGGTCGGTGGTGGCCGACTTCGACCGCGCGATCGCGGCGTTCGGGGCGCCGGGGAGTGTGGAGTACGTGGACGCGTACGAGGCGTTCACGGGGCACGAAGTGGGGCGGCCGCAGCCGTACCTGAACGGATTGAACGTGAACATGGAGGAGCTCACGGTCAACGCCCGCAGCTACCACCCGACGGGCGACGGCTACCGCCGCTTCGCCGAACTCATCACCAAGCAGATCGCCGCCGGCCCCGGCCGCCCCATGAACAACTTCCTTCTGGCCACCCCCTGACCCGTGCATCAGGTCACTGGGCTGAGCGTTCCTCGGCCAGGTGGAGGCCCGCCTCGATGACGGCGTTCATGATGGGCGCGAGCCGGGCTTCTCCCAGCGACGGCGCGCGCAGCGCCATCCGGGCCACGAGCGCGCGCTCCCGGGCGAGGTCGCGCCCCGCGAACCCGCCCACCGGCTTGATCCGCTGCACGATGCCCGCCAGCGCCGCCCGCCGCTCGAGCAGCGTGGCCAGGGCGGCGTCCACCCGGTCGATCGCCTGCCGGCACTCC
>NZ_JBFAMX010000370.1:0-10012 GCF_040659615.1 Nonomuraea sp. NPDC049784 | reverse complement strand
CCGCCCACTGAGTGGCGGTCAAATCACCTCGACCCACGCAAAGATCGTCCCAGAAGTGGATCACGCAAGTGATCCACTTCTGAAACACGCCCTAGCTCCCAGCGCACGTCGTCCAGGTCGAGCATCCGGGCCTCGTTGATCCGCAACCCGACATCGGCGACCAGCCGGGCCACGGCGTAGTTGCGGGCGGCCGGGGCGAATTTGCGGCAACTCAGCAGCTCTTCGCGCCACCCTGTGAACAGCTGCTCGATCTCCTCGACGGTCGGCGGGACGCGCAGGTGCGGATCCACGGACAACCGTGGACGGTTGACCTCATCGAGCGGACACTCGACGACCCGGCCGGTGAGGTTGTGCAGCTCAACCTTGTGCCTGAGCTCCAGAAACCGGAAGAACACCGTCAGAGCGGCCGCTCGCCCGGTGCGGGTGGAGGGCTTGGCATCTCGCAACACCTTGCCGAAGTAGACGTCGCCGTCTTCGGGCTGCATCTCCCACAGCGGCCGGCCGAACCAGTCCCGGATCAGCTCCAGATGATTGGCGTCGTTGCGGATAGTGCTGTCGGTCAGCCCGGCCGACGCGCGGGCCAGCACGAACCCCGCCAGCACGTCGGTCTCGAAGGCGGCAAGATCTTCTTCGCTGCCGGGGGCCCGGTGCTCGCGTAGATCTCGTACGACTCCCAGCGCCAACCCACACCTCCCGACTTCACCAGCGCCGCCACCTCATCACTCCCGTGACAGAAGCTTCACCGAGAGTGAAGCTACTTCAGGGCGTGCTGATCGATCAGGCAAACGGGAGAAGATGCAGTTCGCAGGCAGAGAGCGTGCACAGTGAGGAGGGCCCAGCGCCCTCAACTCAAGAACTGTTGCTTACCCGTATTCGACCGCCAGCCGCAGATGATCGCTGCGTGTCTGCTCCCGCTGACCGTACTCGGCAAGAACGGCCGGATCCACCCCCAGCCGCTCGGCCAGCCGGGCCACCGCCACCGGCGGCGCCGCCGTCACCTCATCCGGCACGAACCCCAACCAGGGCAACGTGGCGAGTTGAACGGCGAGCCCTAATCGGTCGGTCGGGCCACGACCCCGGCCCGGGTCGATGAAGGCGACGTCGGCGGGTGTCAGGGTGAAGTACCGGATCAGATCGTCGTGGCCGATGTCGGGGTAGGACCGCAACCGCTCCAGCTGGTCTTCGGAGAACATCCGGGTCGACATCGACCACCTCCACACCGCTACCCGGTCGGGACCGTATGAACGGTAGCGGAAGTGATCAACAAACTGAACGGGCCCACATCAGTACAGGTCAGGCAAATCCGTTGGAAATTTCCCCAGGACTACAGCGAGGCCTAGAGGGACCCGTCCCGGTTGAAGGTACGGTCCTGGACGATCAGGGGGACCTCGAAGCGTCCCCGAGGCAGGCCGAGCGCCTCCTCGGCCTGATCCCGGATCACGTACACCCCGGACAGGCCGGCGTAGTTGTTGAGCCCGGGTGAGCTGCATCGCGTGGTCGTGGTACCAGAGCATGGTCGCCTGCTGGCGGTTGCAGTAGGCGAAGATCGCCTCGTTGGGCGCGGCTCCCGGCAGGGAGGCGTACAGGGGGCCGTGCATCCCTTGGGGGGTGAACCAGGCGGCCGGGTTGCCGTCCGACTGCGGCGGGTCCCAGCCGCCGTGCAGGTGGACCACGTTCCATACGGTGACGCCGGAGGGCATGTCCATGTGCCGCCCGCCCGGCGGATCCGGGGAGACGCCGGGCAGCTGCCGCCACAGGCTCTCATCGATAGCCCCGCGCAGCAGATGCGTGGTCGGCAAATGGTTGCGATAGCGGACGACCGAGGGCCGGTACCGCCGCGCCACCAGGGCCGGCCCGAGGCAGCCGAGCCCGGCGGGCCTGCCCTGGCCGGAGGGATCAGATGCCCAGTAGCCCCAGGCGACGGTTTCGCCGAGGTCGGCGTGGAAGCGCCACGGCTGCTGGCGCATGGTCACCTCGTAGTAGTCGGCGTCCGGGTACACCGACGTGTCCGGGACCGCCACAGGCACACGAGGTAGCCGGTCGACGTACTTGCGCAGACCGCGAGCCGTCGTCGTCCCTGCCTCGCACACTCCGGCACCTGCCGCCGCCGCGGCCAGGCGCATGAACTCCCGTCTGGTGAACATCACTGTGCCTCCGGGCTGGGTTCATGCGAGCGCGGCCTGCCACGCTCGCCTGCCCGACCCTCTGCCCCACGCTGGGCGGACCCCGGTCAACGTCCCTCAAAGGCCAGGTCGATATCGATACTCGACGCGCCCGGCGGGGCAGGACCGGAGATCAGCGGCGGTTGCCGTAGGCGAGGCGGGCCGTAATTCGTCTTTTGCCGGCTTCAGGGACAGTCGTGGGCTGCAGCTCGGCGTCTACCTGCCTGGTCAGGGAAGCAGGTGGACGAGCGCAGCTTCGCATGTCGAACCGGGCTGCCGGACCATCGCGATGCTGCCGGCCAACACGCGGGACGCGGCCCCGGTGCGGCCGGCCACCGTCCGCGTCCATCCCAAGGATGTGGTGACGATGTCCTCAGGTTCTCCCGGCAGTGAGAACCCCATCCGGTTCTCCGAGGAGCACTCCGCGGAGGTGGTCGAGGCCTCTTTCGCGAACACCCCGGATCCGCGGTTGCGGCAGCTCATCACCAGCCTGGTCCAGCACCTGCACGCCTTCGCCAAAGAGGTCGACCTCACCCAGGCCGAGCTCGAAGCCGCGGTCGATTTCCTGACCCGGACCGGGCAGGCCTGCACTGACGTGCGCCAGGAGTTCATGATGTTGTCGGATGTGCTCGGGTTGTCGATGCTGGTGGATGAAATCAGTCACCGGGGGCCCGCCGGGGCGACGGAGCCGACCGTCCTGGGGCCGTTCCATATGGTCGACTCTCCACCGCGGGCGCTCGGTGACACCATTTCCTTGGCGCCCGGCGGGGAACCCACCCTGGTCACCGGGCAGGTCCTCTCCGTCGAGGGCCACGAACTCGCCGGTGCGCTCGTCGATGTCTGGCAGGCCGACGAAAACGGCTTCTACGATGTTCAGGAGCCGCAGACCGTCCCCCAGGGCAACCTGCGCGGCCTGTTCACCTGCGATGAGCAGGGCCGCTTCGCCTTTCGCACCATCATGCCCGCCCCCTATCCGGTCCCCTGCGACGGGCCGGTCGGGGAACTCCTCGAGGCGACCGATCGCCTGCCCTATCGGCCTGCGCACATTCACTTCATCGCCCGTGCCGAGGGCTATGCGACGCTGACCACTCACATGTTCGTGGCCGGCTCGCCTTATCTGGATTCCGATGCTGTGTTCGCGGTCAAGGACAGCCTGGTACGGGACTTCCCGCTCATTGAAGACGCCGAACTGGCCGACCGCTACGGCATGGCCACACCCTTCCGCCATGCGCACGTCGAAATCCGGCTGTGGAAGTCCTCATGATGGCGCTGAACGGCCGTTCCGACATCCGAGTGGCCTTGGAGACGCTGCCACCCGGAAGGATTCACGATGCGCGCACTTCGATTCGATAGCTTCGGCGAACCCGATGTCCTGCACGTTACTGAGGTTCCCAGTCCTGTCGCGAGCAACGGTGAGGCCGTCATCGCCGTCAAGGCGGCGTCGGTGAATCCGTCGGACCTCAAAAACGTCGCGGGGGCGATTGAAGGAACGATTCTGCCCCGCGTGCCCGGGCGTGACTTCGCCGGGACCGTGCTCGACGGACCGCCCGGCTGGATGGGCGAGGAGGTCTGGGGAACCGGCGGTGATCTCGGCTTCACCCGTGACGGGGCGCATGCCGAACTGCTTGCTGTCCCGGTGGATGCGCTGGTCCGCAAGCCAGAGTCCCTCAGCTTCGAAGAGGCCTCGGCCGTCGGCGTCAACTTTGTCACCGGTTGGCTCGGCGCGGTCGAAACCGCAGAACTGGACAAGGGCGAGACGATCGCCGTCTTCGGCGTTTCCGGCGGAGTCGGCGGGGCGGTCGCGCAGATCGCCCGCGCCCGCGGCGCCCAGGTGATAGGTCTCGACCAGGTCAAGCCGGCCGACAACACTCCCGCCGCGTCGATCATCCAGGAGTTCATTCCATCTGGCGGTAGCCCTCAGGAGATCGGCACCGAGATCAAGCGGCTCACCGGCGGCCGAGGTGTGGACGTGGTCTACGATGCGGTCGGTGGTATCACGACCGCGTCCGCACTCGCGTCGCTTGCGCACGGCGGCCGACTCGTGGTGATCAGCGCGGTGGGCACACGGACAGTAGAGATCGACCTGATCGACCTCTACCGCAACGAAACCCGGATACTCGGGTGCAACAGCCTGAGGCTCGATGTGGTCGAGTCCGGTAAACGGCTTGCACAGCTGGCCCCATACTTCGAGTCCGGTCAATTCCGTCCACTGCCGATCGCCCGCCGCTACAGCCTCGAGGAGGGCAGGGATGCCTACCTGGCGGTGGCGCACCGAACACGGGGCCGCGTCGTCATCTGCCCCTGAAACCGACATCTCTGGGTGCCGCTAATCGGTTCGGCTCAGTCGAAGACACTCGCGCCTTCTGCCGGGACTGGCACAACCACCATCACTTCCACTCCGGAATCGGCTACCACCACCCGGTCGACGTGCACTACGGGAACGCCGCCGCCGGGTGTTGGGGGCATCGGACCGTCCTCGATGCCCCAGGTGTCCACGACGGCGGCTCCTGGCTCGTGGCCAGGTCAGTGATCAGCGGATTCCCACCACACCAGATTGGCGGCCGCCTGGGCCACCGGCTCGATGATCTCCCACGCCTCGGCGATCAGCCCATCGTCCAGCCGCCAGATATCGACGACCGCGATCCCTGGCTCGGCACCCGGAAGCCAGCGCCGCGAGTACATCACGACGTGATCACCGTCGGCCAGCACGTGATGGATCTCGACTTGCATGTCGGCGAGCGGGATGAGCGCCGCGCGCACGGCGGCGAGCCATTCGGCCTTGGTCGACGAGGTCGAATCCGGCCTGTGATGGACGAAGTCATCGCTCAGCAACGGCGCGAGCGCATCGACGTCGCCCGTCCCGACCAGTTCCGTCAGCGCCCGTTGGACGATGCTCTTGTTCTCTGCAGTCATGGAAGGAGTGTTTCTGCCGCTGCGACGGTTGTCGATGAACTCGGATTTCATGGCGCCCCGCTCCACGCGGAGTAGCATCGACGGTCATGCACACGGTCGGGGAGCTCTTGCGGCAATGGCGGCATCGCCGGCGACTCAGCCAACTCGATCTCGCGATCGCTGCCGACGTCTCAGCTCGTCACGTCAGCCTGGTGGAGACCGGCAAGTCCAACCCGAGCGCCGACATGGTCCTCCGGCTCGCGGATCAGCTCGATGTGCCGTTGCGTGAGCGCAACCGGCTGTTGCTCGCCGCCGGCTTCGCACCCCGGTACGCCGAGCGGCCGCTCGACGGGGACGCGCTGTCGGCGGCCTGGGACGCGATCGAGAGGGTGCTCCGCGCACACGAGCCGTTCCCTGCGCTGGTCCTCGATCGCCGATGGAACATCGTGATGACCAATCGCGCTATCGACCCGTTCCTCGCAGAGGTTGCCCCCGACCTGCTGCGGCCGCCGATCAACATGGTGCGGCTGGGACTGGACCCGCGTGGGCTCGCTCCTCGGATCGTCAATCTGGCAGAGGTGCGTGCGGTGCTCCGTACCCGAATCGCGCGTCAGCTTGCCGCTGCTCCCGACTCCGAGCTCACTGCGCTCTACGAGGAGTTGCTGGCGCCCGGCTCCGAGGACGCGAGCCACCCGATCGAGTCCGAGGTCGTGATCCCGATGATCTTTCGCTTCGGCGAACGAGAACTGCGGCTGTTCTCGACTACCACCACGTTCGGCACCCCGATGGACATCACACTGGACGAGGTCGCGATCGAGTCGTACTACCCGACGGACGCGGAGAGCGCCGCCTACTTCACGAAGTCCGACGCCGACGCTCGAGCCGACACGTAGCCACCTGCCCCCTGATCAGCGAGGAGGGGTACGGTCCCGCCCCAAGCCCGCTGCTCGCACCCAGGCCAGAGTCGCGGATGAGGCGGTCACGCGGGAGAGCGTTGTAGTCTGCCCTGCGCCGGCATGTCATTGATCAGCCGCCCCGTAGTCTCGGCCGAGAATCCAACGAACCGCCTGGTCAGGCGGGGGTCTCGCGGAGCACCAGGCAGAGAAAGCCCCAGATGTCCCGGTAGACGCGTAGCCATTCGGAACGGTTGGTGGTGGCGGCTGCGAGTGCCTGCGCGCTGTCCGGGTCGGACGGGTGGTCCAGTGCCCAGGCGGCCAGTGACCCCCAGCAAGCCCACTCATAGTCGTCCAGTTCCTGGCGGGTGCTGATGTGCCCGTGGACGGGTGTCCATCCGTCGGCAACCACCAGGTCCAGGGTGGTGGGCAGGTCGGCAATGTCTCCAAGCATCTCGACGGCTTCCTGAGAGGGATCGCCGGTCCAGAACCCCTCGCCGATCAGGATTCGTCCGCCCGGTGCCAGGTGCTTGCGTGCTGCCGCGAGGGTGGGCAGCAGCCCGCCGAAGGCATGCGTGGCCCCGACGCTGAGTACCAGGTCGAACGGTCGCGAAGAGGCGAACGTCGCGGCGTCCTGGCGGTGCAGGACGAGGCGATCGTGGACGCCGATGTCTCGCGCGGCGTCACGAGCCTGGTCCAGTGCATCCTCCGAGACGTCGACGCCCTCGGCGTGCAAGCGTGGATGCGCGGCCAGCGCGCGCAGCAGCCATTCCCCGCCGCCACACCCGAGGTCGAGCACGCGTTCGTCTCCGCGTGGAAGGCCTTGCTCCAGCAGGCGGCGCACCGAGTCATCGCCGAGTGGAGATTTGATCGGGTGATCGGCATGGGCGATTCGGGACATCTGTTCGCGTTTCATCCGTGCAGCCTGGCAGCGTCAGAGATCTTGCGCATCTCATTTCCTGCGACCTCATGCAGGCACAGGGAGTTCGGATGCACCGGCCCCGGCACGGTCGTCAGCCCCCGCGACATGTGCCCCGACTCCGGCTGTCGCGTGTGGAACGGGAAACCGCCGTGAGCCGCTGAGGCCGGAACGCCCCACAGCCCGCCGCGTCCCGGAGAACACACGCGGCCACTGGAGACGCCGTCCGGTCGGCCCGCGTTCCTGGTCTGCCGCTATGAGGATGTTCGCCAGGTGCTCTCGGAACCGGCCCGGTTCAACAGTGCCCTGACACCGTTCCCGGGGTCCGGGCAGGTGGACGCCGACGAGCCGGCCAAGATGCGGGCCGGCAGCTGATCGGGTTCGACCCGCCGGAGCACACGCGGTTGCGGCGGATGCCCAGGCTTGAGCCGCGGATCACCGAGATCGTCCGGGTGGCTCTGGACGATCTGGAGCGGGCCGGTAATGAGACGACCTCGAACATGCTCGGCTTGGGCACCCTGGCCCTGCTGCCGAACACCTGCAAAGATGTTGATCGCTTCCTCAGAACTGGGTCAGCCGGTGGGCTCGTCCGTGGCTGACGGGTCGGTCCGGGCCGGGGTGACGTCGTCGAGTCGGCTTCCTGTCCGTACGCTGCACAGCGCGTCCTTGATCGCGGCGATGACCAGTTGGGGATCGTCGTCGTGAATGTAATGACCGGCTTGATCGGCGATGACATGCCGGCTGTTGGCTGACAGGTGGGCCAAGTCTGCGTTGAGGCGGTGCCAGCGGCGCCAATCCTCGGGGACCGTGTCACTATTGCCCGGGCTGCGGGTCAGCACGACGAGAGGCCTGTCGCCCAGTCCCCCCTTGGACAGGGGCTGGTCGGCCATTGTCAACCGGTTCAGAGCTCGGTGCTCGCGCATGATCGACCGCCGGTCGGCGCCATTGCGGATTTCCTGGGAAACGGCGATGAGGAAAGGCAGGGTCACTGCCTCGAAAAACCTGGCGCGCCAGGGAAGGCAGTCGCGAAGAATCTGTGCCTGGCCTTCGGTACTGGAGTCGACCAGCACCATGCCGGCGACTTCCGTGTCATAGAGCCCGGCGAACGCTCTGACATACACGCCGCCGGCTGAGTGGCCGACCAGTACGACGGGGCGAGCGATGCCTGCCGCATCCAAAACCTCGTGGAGATTACGGGCGATATCGCCGGGCGCTCGGTTGTCCAGCGCCCGACTGCTGGAACCGTAGGCCGCTCGGTCATAGGTCACCACCGTCGTCTCTTCGGCCAGGGCCTCGGCAACCTCCCGCCAAGACTCCGCGTGTCCGCCGAACGCAGGCTCAATGATCACAGCCGGTTCTCCGCTGCCGAACAGGGTGACACTGATGCGATGCGGCCCCGCTTCCACCTGAGCAGCCCGGCTACTCATCTCTGCCCCCGAAAGGCCGACGATACGTCATGTTTTGTGATCGTAAGTCGCCCTGTCGTCAACTGTCAAAGATATCTTTGACGTATGCGAATCACCGATCCGCGGGCCATGCGGGCCCTGGCGCACCCGCTGCGGCTAGACCTGATCGACCTGCTCGGCCGGATCGGCCCAGCGACGGCCACGACCTGCGCCAAACACCTGGATGCCTCCCAGGCCTCGTGCTCCTTCCACCTCCGCCAGCTGGCCAAGTACGGCTACGTCACCGAGGCCGAGCCCTCAGAAGACAAACGGGAACGGCTATGGCAGCTGACCGACCACGAGCAGAAGTGGTCCATCGCGGAAGGCGGTGCGGCGGCGGTCGAGCTGGAGCGGGTGTTCATCGAGAGGGAGGCCGCCCGCATGGCCGCATGGGCCGAAACCCGGACCTCCGCTGCGAAGGCCTGGCACGAGGCGGCATTCGTCTCAGGAGTCAGCGTCCCCCTGACCCCTGAGGAGCTCGACGCGATCGGCAAGGACCTCATGAGGCTGCTCGAGCCGTACATGGCCCGACTGTCAGATCCGTCGCTCACCCCCGAAGGCGCCCAGTCCGCGCGGATCTTTCTCCATGGCGCCCCCCATGCACCTCTTGACACGTAACTCGCGCTTCCGCCGGCTGCTGCTTGGGGACGCCGTCTCCAGCTTCGGTGACAGCGCGTTATTCCTCCTCCGCGCCCGCTCCGGCGCCAACAGCGGGACACCTCGGGCACTGTGTGATTGCCGTCCAGCACCATGCGGACGGCTGTCAGCTTATGTGGAGGTCTGCCCGGAGCCTTCGGTGCGCCCCAGTCAGACTCGGATGAGCGCTGCAGCCAGCTCGGCGTTGCGCTGGGCGAACTCGGCCCATTCAGGCGGCGTGACGGCGCCCGCCCGGGCGACGGCCGAGCGACTGCACTCGCGCTGGTCCCACCCATTCAGGCGCCCGCCGCGGATGGTGAACGTGACGGCGAGGCCGTCTGCCCACCCGCATACGTGTTGGTCGCCGCCACCTTCGACGGTGACGCGCTGCACGCTCATCACCCATTCGAGCGCAGCTAACTCACTGTGGATCCGAGCGGCCAGTTCGAAGTTGAGCGCCGCCGCCGCACGATCGCGCGCCGCTGTCAGCGCTTCGCGCGCGGCCTCGGCGTTCGTCCCATCGAGCGCGGAGATGACGGCCGCGGCCAGCCGTTCTCTTGACTGCGGGCCGATGCCGCGCCTTGTCGCGATGTCGCGTTCGGTGGCGGTGAGCCGGTCACGCGTGTATGACAGCGGGAACGCTCGCTGTAGCCCCGAGATCGCCTGCCGTGCTCTCGTTCCGCCGAGGTAGGGACCGAAGCCGATGACCCCGTCGAACCGAACAGATCGTCGGGCAAGCCGGCCCCGACATCGGCAACATGCGCGGGGGCCTCGTCGCAGACGCTACCTCGGGGGCCACAGCCCTGATCAGCGGCGGCTTGCTATGCCTCGGCGCCGTCGCCGTGGTAGGTGCCATCACGCCGCAATTGCGCTGGTCGTCCACAGTGTCCCTTCCTCGCACAACCTCAACCAGCCCATGAGCCCCTGGCCCGGGCGGACCCGGGCCCCTCGGCATCAGCACGTCTGAGAACAGCGGCCGGCGGAAACAGCGTGTAGTCCTGGCCGGGTGGCTGCGGTCATGTGCCGGGGTTCGGCGGGGTGGGCTGCGGCCGCTGCGGGCTTGCC
>NZ_JBFAMX010000369.1:0-10041 GCF_040659615.1 Nonomuraea sp. NPDC049784 | reverse complement strand
GTTTTACTGAGCCGCCGACCCCCGAGATCTACACGCGTTTATGCACACTCTTTCCCACCACGACGCTCTTCCGTACTGAGGGCCGACCCCCCCCAGGCCGAGCCGGGCCTGGGCGGGCTCGGCCATCTGGGCGTGCAGTTCGCCGCCAAGCTCGGATTCGAGACCGTGTCCATCGCACGGGGTGAGGACAAGGCCGAGGCCGCCAAGGGCTTCGGCGCCCACCACTACCTCGACGCCACCGCCGGTGACGTGGCCGACCGGCTGCAAGCCCTGGGCGGCGCGAAAGTCGTGCTCGCCACCGCGGCCAGCTCCGAGGCCATGAGCACCGCCATCGACGGGCTGCGCCACAACGGCGAACTCATCGTGCTGGGCGCAACGCCAGAACCCATCCAGGTCAGCCCGTTCCAGCTCATCTCGACCAGCAGGACCGTGCACGGCCACCCGTCCGGCACCGCCCGCGACGTCGAGGAAACCCTGCGCTTCGCCGCCCTGACCGGCATCCGGCCCATGACCGAGACCCGCCCCCTGGAGCAGGTCGCGGCCGCCTACCAGCGCATGCTGTCCGGCGACGCCCGCTACCGCATGGTCCTGACCACCGGCAGATAACCAGCAGCCGCCGGAGCTGCCCGTGACGGCGCCTGCCGGCCGCGACGGCGTCCGCACACGATCGCGTGCGCGTGCGAGCCGCCGCGCAAGATGCAGGCCAGCCCAGCGAGCTTCGAGCGCGCCCTGGTCACGTGCCGGGCCTGTGAGACGGACTTCGTCCAGAGCGAGTCGTCCGGTACGTCGGAAGCGCCACCCACCGAATCGGTCACCCGGCGTGTCCCCGCGCGCCCATTCGGTGACAATTGTCGCTGGGAATCGGAGCAGTAACCCCACGTGCTGCAACCCATTCGGTGACACCTACCGATGGGCGTCACAGCATCGCGGCCCGGCTCTTCGGCGAATAGTTTCTCCGGTACGTGTCGATCCCACCCGTCGCCGTTCGACGCGTTCAACGAGGCCGATACGAGCGACAGGGAGAGGGACACCGATGAAATTCATGATCGTGGGCAAGGCGAACGCGGAGACCGAGGCCGGGGTGCTGCCCAGCCAGGAGCTCGTGGACAACATGCACGCCTACAACGAGTCGCTGGCCAAGGCGGGGGTGCTGCTGGCGGCCGAAGGGCTGTACCCGAGCTCGCAGGGCGCGCAGATCTCCTACAGCGGCGGCAAGGCGAAGGTGATCGACGGGCCGTTCACCGAGGCCAAGGAGCTCATCGCCGGCTTCTGGCTGATCCAGGTGAAGTCACGGGAGGAGGCGATCGAGTGGGCCATGCGGGTGCCGGTGCCCACGGGGCATGAGGGGGTCGGGCTGGACGTGTGGCGGGTGTTCGACGCTTCGGACGTACCGGACGACTCGCTGCCGACGGAGGAGCGGGAGCGCGAGGAGGCGCTGCGCGAGCGCCTCGGCGTCGACCAGCCTGACGCCTGACGCCGCGGCGGGTTGCCATCGGCGGCTTCGTGCTGCTCTCATGGGCCGGTGATGGCTTCCGGCACCAACCCCCAGGGCGCTCACCGGGCGATCGAGGCGGTGTGGCGGATCGAGGCCGCCCGGCTCATCGCCGGGCTGGCCAGGTTCGTGCGTGACGTCGGCCTGGCCGAGGAGCTGGCGCAGGACGCGCTGGTCGCCGCCCTGGAGCAGTGGCCGGAGACGGGCGTGCCCCGCAACCCGGGCGCCTGGCTGATGACCGTGGCGAAGCGCCGCGCCATCGACATGATCCGCAGGAACGAACGCCTCGAGCGAAACCTGATCGAGCTCGGCCACCGCCTCGACACGGAGGAGGATCTCCCCGGGGTGGACGAGATCGAGGACGACCTCCTGCGCCTGGTGTTCACGGCCTGCCATCCGGCGCTCTCCATGGAGGCGCGGGTGGCCCTGACCCTGCGCGTGCTCGGCGGCCTGACCACTGACGAGATAGCCCGGGCCTTCCTGGTCTCGGAGCCGACGGTGGCGCAGCGGATCGTCCGGGCCAAACGGACCCTGGCCGACAAGAAGATCCCCTTCGAGGTGCCCCAGGCCTCCGAGCTGCCGGCCCGCCTGGCGTCCGTCCTCGAGGTCATCTACCTCATCTTCAACGAAGGCTATGCGGCGACCGCCGGGGACGACTGGATGCGCCCCGCCCTCTGCGAGGACGCCCTCAGGCTGGGCCGGGTCCTGGCGGGCCTGATGCCCGCCGAGGCCGAGGTCCACGGCCTCGTCGCCCTCATGGAGATCCAGGCCTCCAGATCCGCCGCCCGGGTCAGCCCGTCAGGCGAGCCGATCCTCCTCCTGGAGCAGAACAGGGCCCGCTGGGACCAGTTGCTCATCCGGCGCGGCCTGGCCGCCCTCGAACAGGCCGAGAAGCTGGGCGACGAGCCCGGCCCGTACACCCTCCAGGCCGCCATCGCCGCCTGCCACGCCAGGGCCGTCACCCCGGAGGACACCGACTGGGAGCGCATCGCGAGCCTGTACGAGGCGCTGGCCAAGCTGTCCCGCTCCCCCATCGTCGAGCTCAACCGGGCGGTGGCCCTCGCCATGGCCTACGGCCCAGCGGCCGGCCTCCAGCTCCTGGACCAGATCGTGGACGAGCCCTCACTCAAGGAGTACCACCTGCTGCCGAGCGTACGCGGAGACCTGCTCTTCAAGCTGGGCCGGCGGGAGGAGGCCCGCGCCGAGTTCGAGCGGGCGGCCGCGATGACCCGCAACGCCCGCGAACGCACCCTCCTCCAGGAACGCGCCGCGGCCTGCTAGAGGGCCCCGTCAGGCTCCAGTGCGGCGGCGCGCCGCTCGTCTGGACGTGCCCCGACCGCGGGACCGCCGTCCACTACGCCCCGCCGATCGATTCCGGGCTGACCGGCTATCGCCTGCAGGCCCAAGTGCTGGGACCGGACGGCATTCCGGCCATCACCGACCCGCAGGAGGCCGGCGCGAACCTGGAATTGATGGCCATGGCAGTCATGATCCACGGCCGTGACCGCAAGGTGGTCGAAGCCTTCGCCACAGCGCTGTCCCAGCAGCGCGACGAACACGCTCCGAAGTACTATGAATACACCTACAGCATGTCCGCGCCGGAGGTGCGGCGCCTCCTGGAGGAGATCATGACGTCCACGGACTGGCCCGTCTACAGCCCCTTCGCCCGCGAACACTTCGGCCGCGGCCGCGCGGAAGGCAAGGCAGAGGGTAAGGCAGAAGGCAAGTCGGAAGAAGCGGTCAAAATGCTCTTGCTGGTGCTGGACGCCCGCGGTCTTGACGTCCCAGAGGACACGCGTGCCCGCATCACCGCCTGCACCGATCTTGCCCGACTCGAAACCTGGGCCACCCGCGCGGTAACCGCCCGGACCCTCCAGGACCTGTTCAACGAGCCTGACGGACAGCATCCTTAAGGCAAGCACCACCAGCTCACGATGGACTCCAGCAGGCCCACCCGGCGGCAGCCGTGCAACGGGTGGGCGCCTGGCGAGCGAAGCGAGCGGGCTTTTCGGGGGATCGAAAGGGGGCTTGCCCCCTTGGGCGGCGCTGCCCGGAGCGCCTCTCGCGCGTAGCGCGCTCCCTCGCGGAGGACCATGCGTTTCGGCCCACAATCCCCGGAGCTCCCCAGCGCCCCCGGCCCCCTCACTGGCAGTGTGACCGGGAGAAAGCGTGGTGAGTGCGGGTGACATGCCCTTGATGCGACACAAAAGATGCCTCTTGAGGTGGGAGCGCTCCCAGAAAGCTCTTTGCGCAGTATAACGCTATAAATCCGGTTTCACAGTGACAAACCGCCCCATTGGTAACGGTTGCGTTTCGGTGGATTGACGTGCAGACCACCTAAGTGCACCCTTTGTGGGAGCGCTCCCAAAGACTCCCACCGCGGCGGAGCGCGTGCCGCGGTGCACTCCCCCAACATTCACCCGAGAAGGGGTCCACCATGATGATCAGCAAGCGTCGCGGCGGTCTTGCCGCGGCCTCGGCCCTGGCCGCGGCGGCGCTTACCGTCGCGTCCTGTAGCTCAGGCAGCACCGGTACGGGTTCCAGCAGCGCTCCCGCCTCCTCGGCGGTGGCCGAACCGGTCACCATCCGAGTGCAGACGTTCGGCGGCGGCTCGAACTTCGGCTACAAGAACGCCATCGAGAAGTGGAACGCCGAGCACAAGGACATCCAGATCAAGGAGGAGCACCTCACCGACCAGTTCGAGCAGCAGTACTGGCCCCAGATGATCCAGTGGCTGCAGGCCGGCAACGGCGCGGGCGACGTGGTCGGCATCGACGAGGGCGGCATGGGCCTGGCCAAGGCGCACCCCGAGTGGTGGGCCGACCTCAAGGAGTACGGCCTGGAGTCCCGCAAGGCGGACTTCCCCGCGTGGAAGTGGGAGAACGGCGTCACAGCCGACGGCAAGGTGTTCGGTCTGGGCACCGACATCGGCGGCATGAGCCTCTGCTACCGCAAGGACCTGTTCAAGAAGGCCGGGCTGCCCACCGACCGTGAGAAGGTCAGCGCGCTCTGGCCGACCTGGGACGAGTTCATGAACGTCGGCAAGACGTTCCAGTCCAAGGTCAAGGACACCAAGTTCACCGACGGCACGAACACGCTGTACCAGGTCGTCCTCTACCAGGAGGCGGCCAAGAACGGCAACGTGACGTACTTCGACAAGGACAACAACCTCATCGTCGACAAGAACCCGGCGGTGAAGGCGGGCTTCGACTTCGCCACGAAGATGAGCCAGCAGGGCCTGACCGCCAAGCTGCGCAACTTCACCGACGAGTGGGCGGCGGGCACCCAGAAGGGCGCGTTCGCCACGGTCGGCTGCCCGTCCTGGATGCTCGGCGTCGTCAGCGGCAACGCCGGCGACGGCGGCAAGGGCAAGTGGGACGTGGCCTCGGTGCCCGGCGGCGGCGGCAACTGGGGCGGCTCCTGGGTGGCCGTGCCCAAGCAGTCGAAGCACCCGAAGGAGGCCGCGATGGTCGCCGACTACCTGACCCAGGCGGAGACCGAGGCGAGCATCTTCAAGGACTTCGGCAACATGCCGAGCAACACGAAGGCGCAGCAGGACCCCGCCGTGCAGGGCGCGAAGAACGAGTTCTTCAACGACGCCCCCATCGGTGAGATCTTCGCCAAGTCCGCCTCGAGCCTGCAGCCGGTCTTCCTCGGCGTGAAGCACGCCCAGGTCAAGAACGCCATCGAGTCGGTCATCCAGGGCATGGACGACGGCTCCGTCCCGTACGACAAGGCCTGGCAGCAGCTGGTCGACGACGCGGTGAAGGCCGCGGGTTAGTCTCTCCCGCCCGGCCCGCCAGCAGCGGGCCGGGCTTGTTGCCGCCGAAAGGTCTGCTATGAGCTTCGATCCGCGGGCGGCGCGGAACAACCATCGCCGCGCCCGCCCGCCCGGACACCGCATGCGTTCCCGGCTGGATGTCAAAGCGATGCCGTACGCCCTGGTGTCCCCGTATTTTTTGCTGTTCGCCGCCTTCGGGCTGTTCCCGTTGGCCTTCACCCTCTACTACTCGCTCTACGACTACGACCTGGCCGGGACCGTCGAATGGACCGGGCTCGGCAACTACACCGCGCTGCTGGCTGATGAGGACTTCTGGAACGCCGTGGTCAACACGGTCTGCATCTTCCTCATCGCCACCGTCCCCCAGATGCTGCTCGCGCTGCTCCTGGCCAACGCGCTGAACAAGCGGTTCAAGTTCCGCCTGCCGATCCGCATGAGCGTGCTGCTGCCGCTCGTCACGTCGGTGGTCGCGGTCGCGGTGGTGTTCACGCAGCTGTACGCCCGCGACTGGGGCCTGGTGAACTGGATCCTGAGCTGGTTCGGCGTGGACAAGACGAACTGGCGGGCCGAGCGCATCCCGTCGTGGATCGCCATCGCCACCATGGTCGACTGGCGCTGGACCGGCTACAACGCGATCATCTTCCTGGCCGGCATGCAGACGATCCCCAAGGACCTGTACGAGGCCGCCGCGATCGACGGCGCGTCCCGGCGCAGGCAGTTCTGGCAGATCACGCTGCCGATGCTGCGCCCGACCATGATCTTCGTGGTGCTCAACTCCACGATCGGCGGCCTGACGCTGTTCTCCGAGCCGACCACGTTCTACAACGGCAACGTCGACGGCGGGTCGCAGGGGCAGTTCCAGACGGTGGCCATGTTCATCGTCAAGCAGGGCTTCCGCGAGTTCGACTACGGCTACGCCGCAGCGGCCGCCTGGCTGCTGTTCCTGCTCATTCTCATCGGAGCGGCGATCAACTTCCTGGTCGTGCACCGGATCGGGGGCAAGAAATGAACAACTTCTCCCCGACCCTCTTCACCAGGGTCATGCTGGGCGTCGCGGTCGTGCTGTCGGCCTTCCCGCTGTACTGGATGCTGGTCATAGCCTCCCGTACGAACGCCGACGCGGTCGCGATGCCGCCGCCGTTCCTGCCGGGCGGGAACCTGGGCGACAACATCGTCGCGGTGCTCAACAACGAGGACGCCAAATTCCTGCTGGGCCTGACGAACTCGTTCCTCGTGTCGAGCATCGTCACCGTCTCCGTGGTGATCATCTCGACGCTGGCCGGCTTCGCGTTCGCGAACCTGAGCTTCAAGGGCAGGAACGTCCTGCTGGTGCTCGTGCTGCTGACGATGGCGGTCCCGCTGCAGCAGATGGGCGTGGTCCCGCTCTACCGGCTCATGGTGAGCCTGGAGTGGACCGGCACGCTCAAGGCGGTCATCCTGCCGTACCTGCTCAACGGTTTCGGCGTGTTCCTGATGACGCAGTACACGCGGCAGGCCGTGCCGATGGAGCTGGTCGAGGCGGCCAGGGTGGACGGCGCCGCCACGCTGCGGATCTGGTGGAACGTCGTCCTGCCCGCCGTGCGCCCCGGCATGGCGGTGCTCGGCATCAACACGTTCATGCTCATGTGGAACGACTTCATGTGGCCGCTGATCGTGCTGACCCCGGACAACCCCACCGTGCAGATCGCGATCACCTCGCTCAACGCCAGGTTCTCCACGAACTACACGCTGATCTTCGCGGGGACAGCGCTGTCCATCATCCCCCTCATCGCAGTATTCGTCGCATTCGGCCGCCAAATCGTCGGCGGTCTCATGGAAGGTGCGGTCAAGGCGTGACGACACAAGAGGAACAGACGCGTGCCGGGCTGCGCTTCCCTGCGGGCTTCGCGTGGGGCGCGGCGACCTCCGCGTACCAGATCGAAGGGGCGGTCGCGGAAGACGGGCGCGGCGTCTCCATCTGGGACACGTTCACCAAGACGCCGGGCCGGGTTCTCAACGGCCACAACGCGGACGTGGCCATCGACCACTACCACCGCTTCCGGGAAGATGTCGGGATCATGGCGGACCTGGGCCTGTCGGCCTACCGCTTCTCGGTCTCCTGGCCCCGCATCCAGCCGGCCGGCTCCGGCAAGGTCAACCAGAAGGGCCTGGACTTCTACAAGCGGCTCCTCGACGAGCTGCGCGCGCACGCCATCGACCCCTGGCTGACTCTCTACCACTGGGACCTGCCCCAGGAGCTGGAGGACAAGGGCGGCTGGCCCAACCGTGACACGGCCTACCGGTTCGCCGAGTACGCCGGGGCCGTACACGAGGCGCTGAAGGACCACGTGCACACCTTCAGCACCGTGAACGAGCCTTGGTGCGCCGCGTTCCTCGGCTACGCCTCGGGCGAGCACGCCCCCGGCAGGCGTGAGCCGCAGAACGCGATCAGGGGCGCGCACCACCTCAACCTGGCGCACGGGCTGGCCGTCCAGGCGATGGACGCCAGGCGGGTCGGCGGCTGCGTGAACCTGTACGCGGTCACGCCCGCCACCGACAGCCCGGAGGACCTGGAGGCGGCGCGGCGCATCGACGGGCTCCAGAACAGGTTCTTCCTGGACGCGCTGCTCAGCGGGCGCTACCCGGAGGACGTGCTGGCCGACCTGCCGGTCGAGGTCGACTTCATCGAGCCGGGCGACATGAAGACCATCGCCGCCCCCATCGACGTGCTGCTCGTCAACTACTACAGCCGCTTCACGGTCTCGGGAGCACCAGGCGGCAAGCAGTCGGCGGCGGCGGCCCCCACAGACACGGCCTCGCCGTGGGTGGGCAGCGAGCACGTCTCGTTCGTCAGCGCCGGGCTTCCGGTGACCGCGATGGGCTG
This sequence comes from Nonomuraea sp. NPDC049784, assembly GCF_040659615.1. Classification (NCBI taxonomy): domain Bacteria; kingdom Bacillati; phylum Actinomycetota; class Actinomycetes; order Streptosporangiales; family Streptosporangiaceae; genus Nonomuraea; species Nonomuraea sp. NPDC049784. The sequence goes on along the minus strand of NZ_JBFAMX010000369.1, from coordinate 1,905 downwards.
GGAGATCGACGAGAGCGGCCTGGTGGAGGTCCTCACGAGGGTGGCGCGGGAGTACCCGCCGATCCCCATGGTGGTCTCCGAGAACGGCGCCGCCTTCGAGGACGTGCTCGAGGACGGCCGGATTCACGACAGCGAGCGGCAGGCGTACGTGGAGGCGCACCTCGGCGCCTGCAAGGAGGCCATCGAGGCCGGCGTGCCCCTGGAGGGCTATTTCGCCTGGTCACTGATGGACAACTTCGAGTGGGCGTGGGGCTACGGCAAGCGATTCGGCCTGGTGCGCGTGGACTTCGAGACCCAGGAACGGCTGCTCAAGGACAGCGCGCTCTGGTACTCGGAGATCATCCGGCAGAATAGGCGCCATGAACCGACCGACTCTTGAGGCAGTAGCGGCTCGGGCCGGTGTTGGCCGGGGCACAGTGTCGAGAGTCATCAACGGCTCGCCGAACGTCAGCGCCAAGGCCCGCGAGGCCGTGGAGCTGGCCATCCGCGAGCTGGGCTACGTGCCCAACCGTGCGGCACGCGCCTTGGTGACGCGCCGCACGGACGCTGTCGCCCTGGTGGTGTCCGAGTCGCAGCTGCGGGTGTTCGACGACCCGTTCTTCGCGGGCACCATCCGCGGCATCGGCTCGGCGCTCTCGGAGACCGGGCTGCAGCTCATCCTGGCGATGGCCCGCACCACTGAGGAGTACGACCGGCTGGAGCACTACCTGACCGGGCAGCACGTCGACGGCGTGCTGCTGCTGTCGCTGCACGGCGCCGACCCGCTGCCGGGCCGGCTGGAGGAGATGGGCGTGCCGACCGTGCTCGGCGGCCGCCCCGTCGGCCTCGACCCCTACAGCTACGTCGACATGGACAACAGGGCAGGGGCCCGGCAAGCGGTCAAACACCTGCTGGGCCTCGGCCGCACCTGCATCGCCACCATCGCCGGTCACCAGGACATGGGCGTGGGCGTCGACCGCTTGGCGGGCTACCGCGACGCGCTGCTGCCCGCCGGGTTGCCGGAGCTGGTGGTGTACGGCGACTTCTCGGAGGAGAGTGGCTCCGCGGCCATGACCGAGCTGCTGGCGGCGCACCCCGAGCTCGACGCGGTGTTCGCCGCGTCCGACCCGATGGCGCTGGGCGCGATGCGCGTGCTCAAGGCGTCGGGCCGGTCGATCCCGGAGGACGTGGCCGTGATCGGGTTCGACGACTCCAAGGCCGCTCTGCACGCCGACCCGCCGCTGACCACCGTCCACCAGCCGACCGAGCAGATGGGCCGGCAGATGGCGCAGCTGCTGGTGGCCCGCATCAACGGCGAGGAGTTGCGGCAGCCCGTCGTGATCCTCGACACCCACCTCGTACGCAGGCAGTCCGCATGAGAGGCTTCCGTGGACAGTAGGACGAAGCGCCGGTTATCCGACGCCGAGCTCGACGCCCTGGTCCGGCGCGCGCTGGGCACGGGGGTGACGGCCTCCACCGAGCTGACCGACGGCTACGCCAACGCCGTGTGGCGGCTGAAGCTGGACGACGGGCGCGAGGTGGTGCTCAAGCTGTCGCCGCCGCCCGACCTCGACCAGCTCAGCTACGAGCGCAACCTGCTGCGCATGGAGGCCGCCGCCTATGAGCTGGCGGCGCAGGCCGGCGTGCCGGTGGCGGCGCTGCTGCGCGCCGAGTTCGACGACCCGGTGCTGGGCGGCGACTACCTGCTGCTCAGCGCGCTCGACGGGGTGTCGTGGAACGACGTCAAGCCCGAGGGCGAGGACGCGCTGCGCCGGGAGCTGGGCCGCCACCTGGCCATGTTCAACGCGGTGACCGGCGAGGTGTTCGGCTACCCGCACGCCGGGATCGTGGGCGCCACCTGGCGGGAGGCGTTCCTGGCGATGGTCGCGGCGCTGGTCGGCGACACCGACCGCTACCCGACGCCGC
>NZ_JBFAMX010000368.1:0-10089 GCF_040659615.1 Nonomuraea sp. NPDC049784 | reverse complement strand
CCGACGGGTGCAGCGCGGCCGCGGCCTGGGCGATACCGCCGCCCTGGCTGCCGCCCGAGACGACGACGCGGCCCGCGTCGACCAGCGGGTGCTCGAGGGCGGCGTCCACGGCCCTGACGGCGTCGGTGAAGACGCGCCGGTAGTAGTAGTCGTCGGGGTCGAGAATGCCGCGGGTCATCATGCCCGGCGCCTGCGGCGCGGCGCTGCCGTGCGGATCGCCGGTGGCGCCGGGGCTGCCGGGGTTCGCGCCGCCGTGGCCACGGGTCTCCATCACGAACACCGCGTACCCGGCGGTGGGCCAGAACAGGTGGTCCTTGGGGAACCCGCGCCCGCCGCTGTAGCCGATGTAGTGCATCACGCACGGCACCGGAGCCTCCACGCCACGCGGCACCAGGAACCACCCGTTGATCCGGTGGCCGCCCCAGCCCGCGTAGGAGACGTCGAACACGTCCACGGAGGCGAAGGGCAGGTCGTACGGGACGTACTCCGCACGCAGGTCGAGCTCTCTGGCCTCGTTCAGGGTGCGTGACCAGAACTCGTCGAAGTCGGTGGGCTCGTCGCGATCGGGGAGGTAGCCGCGGAGTTGCTCAAGCGGCAGGTCGAACAGTGGCACGGAATCTCCAGCCTGTAGAGGGATGCTGATATTTCACCGCATCACGCCGATCTGTATTTCACCGCATCACGCAGGAAAGCGCTATCCCGGTCTCGCGACACGCCACCGGCGGCCGGCGAGGCGCTGAAAGGGTCGGGGCGGGGTAGGGGGATCATGTGAGCACGTACGTCATCGAGATCCCCTACTCCCACCTCTATCCCGGCCTGATCCTTGACGCCCCGGCCGACACCGACGACTTCCTCGTGCAGTTCGGCGACGACTCGGAGTCCCGGGCCCAGCTGCTGCGCGACGAAACGGGCAGGCCGGTGCTCCGGATGGGCGGTTACATGACGGCCAAGGGCACGGTCATCGACGAGCGCGTGTGGAGCGTGCACGAGACCGTACGCCACGGGGACCGCCTCCGCCTGCGCCTGGGCCGCTCACTTCCATGACCGGAAAGGCACGGGTGCACTAGCGTCCCCTTATGGCTTCTTTCGCCAGGCTGGCCGGGCGGGCGGCGGCGGGTGCCGGGGTGCTGGTCCTGTCGCCGGTCCTTGGGCTGGCCGCGCTGGCCGGGATGGCGATGGTGGGCGCGGAGCCGATGGCGTTCGCGGTCACGGGACTGGCGGTGTTCGCGTCCGTCTCCTTCCTGGGGCTGCTGCTGTGCGTGCCGAGGCCGAGGGCGGCGTGGGGGCGCTGGTTACGGACCGTGGTGATCCTCGGCGTGGAGATCGCGGTGGTCTGGCACGTGACCGCGGCCACGTTGCGGCCGCCTCCGGTCCGTTCTCCCGCGGCGCCGGTGGCCGGGCAGCGGGAGTGGCGGCTGCCGACCGGCTCGGAGCTGGCGTACGTACGGCTCGCCCCGAAGCGGGTCACCCGGCCCGACCCGGTGGTGTTCCTGCACGGCGGACCCGGTGTGGCGGACCTGGCGGCGTCCTCGGCGTTCTTCCGCGAGCTGACGGCGGACGGCTACCAGGTGTACGTCTACGACCAGCTCGGGGCCGGGCGCTCCGCACGGCTGCGGGACCCGAGCGGGTACGGGCTGACCCGCGACGTGGCGGACCTTGAGGCCATCCGCCAGACCGAGGGCGCCAGACGCCTGAACCTGATCGCCCAGGACTATGGCGCCCAGCTCGCGACCGCCTACCTCGCCGCCCACCCCGACCGGGTGGCCAAGGCGGTCCTCGCCTCCCCCACCGGGCTGGTCGCGGGCTCCCCAGTGGGTCCGCCCCAGGGGTCGCCCACCGGGCCGTCCCTCGCCACTGAGCCTCAGGGGCCCGAGTCGGACGGCAAGGTCGAGATGGCGGCGGTGTTCGGTCGCGACGGCTCGCCGGATCCGCGCCTGCTCGCCGTCTCCACGCTGCTGCGGGTGGACCCCCTGGCGGCGCACGCGTTCGCGGGAGATCGGGAGCTGGACGCCTACCTGGACCTCGTCCGCCGGGGCGCTCCGCACTCCTGCCCCGCCGCCTCGACGACCGGTTCCGGGGGTTACGTCGGCCTGATCGGGCGGGCCGCGCCCCGCTCGCTCGGGTCGAGCCTGACCGAGGCGACGGCGCCCGTACTGATCGTCAAGGCGGCGTGTGACGAGCAGAGCTGGGCATCGGCCATGGACTACCGGCGGGCGCTGCCCTCGGCCACACTCGCCTACATCGGCGGCGGCACGTACCGGAGTGAGGCGTATCTCGGGCTCCTGCGCGCGTTCCTGACCGGCCGCCCGGTGCACGCCTACGAGGGTGATGTCCCGCCTCCGGACTACCGCGGCCCCCGCTGACCGCCACGCCGCTCACGAAATAGGTGACCTGAATTCGCGCGCCCCGGTTCAAGTGGCCCCTCAGGGAGCAAATAGCATCGAATAACCGCCGGACGTATGCGGAAAATACGGCGCGACATGCTGTATCCCGTGCACGCCCGTCGATTACGAGGATGCCCTGCTATTGTGGCGGACGGCGCCTATTGGGTGGCGTTCTGTGCGTGGAGAATTCGGGGAACAGTAAGCAATGCGCTGGCTGATCGGTTTGGTAGCCTGCGCGGTCCTGGCCGGGCTGTTGTCAATAGACAAAGCCTCCGCGGCTTTCCGTGCGATCACATCGACCACAGGTACGTGGACTTCTGCCGCGACTTATCCGGGCGGCAACCTGACCGACTGGGGTCAAAACAGCCTCGGCCAGCTCGGCATCGGGAGCACCACCGACAGCCCCAGCCCCGTGCACGTCGGATCCGCCACCACATGGGCCAAGCCCGCCGCCGGTGGTGCGTTCGCCTGCGCCGTCCGCACCGACGGCACACTGTGGTGCTGGGGCGACAACTCCAAGGGTCAGCTCGGGCTCGGCGACCTCATCAACCGCACCAGCCCGGTCCAGGTCACGACTCCGGGCACCTGGTCGGCCGTGACGGCTGGCGCCGCTCATACGTGCGGCAAGAGGACCACCGGCAACTCAGTGTGGTGCTGGGGGAACAACTCTTTCGGGCAGCTCGGGCTGGGCGACCATACCAACCGCAAAACCCCGGCACAGCTGAGCGGGTTTTCGTCCACCTCGGTCGCCACCGGGCCGACCGCGTTTTTCACGCTGGCGGCCTCTTGATCGGAAATAGTCATTGTTTTGCACGATCCTCCCGTTCGCCGCGATTTCGCATGGGGAAAGTGCAGAGTCGGGGGCGATCAACTATGACGACTGGGGGACTTGCTGTGTGACAAAAACGGACAAAGTGCGAAGCGTATCCCGATTTCTTGCGATGCCCATCGGGCTGATGCTCAGCGGGGCGCTCGTATGGCACGCGTCGAACGCGACTTTCGTCGGTAGCACGGTCAACGCCGGCAACAACTGGACAGCCGGAACCGTCGGGCTGACGAACGACAGCGGCGGCGTTCCGATGTTCCAGATCACCAACATGGTCCCGGGTAACTCCGGGTCCCGCTGCATCAAGGTCACCTCCAGCGCCAGCGTGCCCAGCACGGTCAAGCTCTATTCCGACATCTCCGCCGTGCCGACGAACGACATCAGTTCGTACATCAACCTCACCATTGAAGAGGGCAACGGCGGCACGTTCGCCAGCTGCGCGGCCTTCACCCCCGTGGGCGGGGCCGCCTACACCGGCACCCTCGCCAATTTCACCTCGACCAAGACGAATTTCGGCAACGGAGTCGGGCCATGGGCGCTGACGGGAAACCCGCCGGAGAGCCTGTCGTATCGCATCACCTGGACGTTCGACTCCTCCGCCCCCAACTCGACCGAGGACGGCTCCACGCCACATGTCTCCTTCATCTGGGAAGCGCAGAACACCTGATCACGAGGTCGTCATGAGGGCGCGGCGTGCGGCGTTCGCGATCCGGCTCATCGGATTCGCGACGGCGCGCGCCGCGCTCGGCGTGCTCTTCGGCCTGCTGACGTGGTCACAACTGCCTGCCCTGCTTCCCGCGTGGCAGGCGGCCGTGATCCTCACCGGCTCGATGGGGCCGCGGATCATGGCGGGCGACGTGGTGGTCTACCAGGACGTGCCCATGAACACGCTCAGGCCGGGCCAGCTGGTGCTCGTGCGCGACCCGGCCCATCCGACCCAGCTGCTGTCGCATCGCGTACACAAGCTCCTGCCCAACGGGCACATCATCACCTCCGGCGACGCGAACCGGATGCCCGACTCCACCTCCACGCCGCCTCAGAATGTCCTCGGGCTGGGACGGCTTCACGTTCCCTGGATCGGCCTGCCCGTTCTGTGGTGGCAGCGGGCGCAGTACTGGACGATGACCCTCGCCGCGCTCGGCCTGGCTCTCGTCGCATACCTCGCCGCACCCCCGCGCACGGCGGCGCTCGACGTGGCCGCCCGTCACCCGGGCGGACAGGCGGCCAGTCGGCGCGCGTGATCCAGGTCCTAGCGGGACTCGGGGCCGTGGGTGTTGTGGTCAGCGGCGCAGGAGCCGGCGTTGGCGCCCGCGACCTTCCACTCCGCCCCCGGGAACGGGCTCATGAATTGGGTCAGCAGGTCCACCGCGTAGTCCGGCACCTGGCCCCCGGGATCCAGCAGCGACACCATCTGGGGCCCGTCGGCGCCGCGTAGCGTGATGGTGTTGGTGCCCGTCCCGGCGGCGAAGCCGGGCTTGGCGTCCAGCGTCACGCACGCCAGGCTGATCCCGGCGGCCTTGATCTCCTGCTTGGCCCCGATCCGCCGCATGCGCTGGTCGTAGCGGCGCAGCGCGAGCGAGCCGGTGGGCGCCAGCCGTACCGAGTCGTGGAAGACGTCATTGCCGACCTCCCTGCTCAGCCGGACGTCGATGGTCACGTCGGGCCGCAGGTCCACGCCCTTGGCGGACAGCTTCACCTGGCCGTAGTTCCCCTCGAAGCCGGGTGCGACGTACCCCAGCGCGGGGGGCGCCTTCAGGCCGAACGGGATCTTGCCGGGCCGGATGCGGAGCCACGAGACCCGCTGGGCCTGCAACGACACGTCCTTGACGGCGCTCGGCCCGAGCCCGAACTTGCCACCGACGTTGTAGGTGAGGAAGCCCGTCGTGTACGGGACCTGCTTGCTCACGGCGATCTGCTGCGGCGCGACCGCGTCGACCCGGAGCCCCGCGTGCAGCGCGACGAGACCCGTGGGGACGGGACGCGAGACCAGGTCGAGCGACTGGTCGGGGTTGAGCCGGATCGTGGTGTCGGCGGCCAGGTCCTTGACCGAGAACGACACGTCCCCGAGCCGCCCCTGCGGGTCCACGAGGCCGCCTTCCACGCCGAGGTAGCCGTCGAGGGTGCTGACGTTCGACTTGTACGTGACCGCCGGCACGCTCAGCCCGGCGGCCGAAGCATCGGCATCGACCCCGAACACGGCGGGCACGTCCGCGAACCGCAGTTCCCCGGTGCCCTTGCCGGCCAAGGTGACCTTGGCGTCGAGGCGCTTGACGGCCGCGGAGTTGTTCACGCGGATGCGGGTCTTGGCGCCGTACGTGCCCTGGACGGACACCGACGCGGGCACGGGGTCGATCGCCACGTGGCCGCGCAGGTCACCCGTCTCGGCCTGCACGTCGAGCGAGCCGAGCGTGGCGGGAGGCTCGATGCGGTACGCGGCCTGCACGACATTGCCCTGGGCCACGCCGAACGGCCCCATCGACATGCTGGTGATCTTGGAGGGCAGCCCGGTCAGGGTGGCCTTGGCCTTGATGGGCACGGGAGACAGAACGCTGCTGGCCAGATAGACGCCAAGGCTCTTGCGCCGCGGGCTGAAGCCGGAGAACGCGAACGTCTTGCCCGTCATGTCCACCGTCACCTGGTCGGGCAGGCCGGTCACGTCCAGGTAGCCCTGCAGGCCGAAGCAGCCGCGATCCGGCGTGCAGAAGGGACCCTGCGCACAGCCCGGCGATCCGGCCGCGCAGCCGCCGTCCACCAGCGACACCCCGCCCGCCACGGCCGGGGCGGCACGCATCCGGTCGAGCGCCCCGGTCTTGCCGAGCCAGGCGCGAGCGCGCACGTCCAGGTGGGAGCCCGCGTACGTGAGCTTGCCGCCGTCCGAGGTGACGGCCAGGCGGCCGGGCACGGGCCCGAGCGTGCCGATCAGGCCGTAGCGCGTGTCGCCCTGCGTGACGTCGGTGTCCACGGCGAGCGTCTGCCTGGCCGAGCGGAAGTCGGCGGTGAAGCCCTGCGCCGCCGTGCCGGCCGAGGGGCTGAACTCGACCTGCTTCAGCCCCTTCACCAGCACGCTGGCGTCCAGGTCACCGGTGGCCTGGCTGTAGTGCGCCGCGAGGTGCGGCCCCGTGGGCGACTGAGCGCCGTCGTGGTTGGTGAAGGCCAGCTCCGCCGACCCGACCGGTCCCGACAGGCCGCGGAAGCGGTACGAGGCCGCGGCCCACGAGGCGTCGAAGCGGGCCGGCACGCCGGTCACCTCGGCGGCCACCCTGGCGTACCGGTCGCCGAGCTTGGCCCTGGCCAGGGCGGAGACCTTGCCGACCGGCTCGTCCGAGTTCCAGGTGAGCGTCCTGGCGTTCGTGTCGGCGACCAGCTCGACGTTCTTGTGTACTCCCTCGACGGTCGCCTGCAGGTCCTCCCCGGAGGGGGAGGTTACATACCCTTTATTGGCATAAATCCGGATCTGGTCAATCTTGGAGGACGTCGCCACCTTGACGGTCGAGTGCTCGCCCAGCTCCCATGACGCCTTGACGTCGTCGTGCACGCCCAGGACGGTGCCGTCGATCGTCGGGCCCGACTTGAGGTTGGCGTAGGCGGCGCGGAACTTCCGGATCACTCCGCTGGCCTGGTAGACGGCCCTTCTGCGGGCGGGATCGAGGGTGACGTCCACAGTGGAGGGCGTGTTGGAGATCTCCAGCCGGGCCAGGTGAGTGCCGTCGATGCTGGCCGCGCCCACGAACGACCGCCCGCTGGAGCCCACCTCCAGGTGGGCGTGCGGCACGTCCCCGTACGTGACGTCGAACCCGGACAGCTCGGACAGCAGCCCAGAGACCCCCAGCGCGTCACCCTTCTTGATCATGGTGACGTGGCCGCCGCGCGGGCTGGAGATGGCGCCCTCGTTGCGCTGCAGCACCACGGCGAACCTGCCGATGGGCGAGCTGGTCGTGTGCGTGACGCGGTGCTCGGCCAGGTCGTTGACCAGGCGCACCTTGGCCGGCAGGTGACTCAGCTCGGTCTTCACCACGGTCTTGTCCGCGGCGCGGTCGTAGTAGAGCAGCGTGCCGCCCCCGGCCCGGCCCTTGCCGGAGTCGATGGTCAGGGTCTGCTTGCCGTTCGCGGTGCCGTACCGGGCGGTCATGGACGGCGGCACCTTCGTGAGCTCCGCGCTCAGCACCCTGGCCAGCTTGCCGTCGCGATAGGTGAAGTTGTGCACCCGGGCGCGGGCGATCGAGGACGGGCCGGTGAAGCGGATCTCACCACCCGACAGCCGCACCTTGGCACGGGCGGGCATCCGGTCGAGCACCGCCTCGGTGAACTGGCTGCCGGTCACGGCCAGCGCCTCCAGCTTGGCGGGTCCTGAGGCGTCGACGTCCAGGAAGGGTGAATCGAGTGAGGCGGTCACGGCCAGCTTCTCCGTGGCGGGCGACTGCCGCAGGCTAACCGCGCTGCGGCCGGTCAGCCCCGCGATCACCGCCGCGGACTCCCCCGGCTCCGTGCGCTTGAGGCTGGCCTTGACCTTTTTGCCCGCCAGGTCGACGGTGAAGTTCCCCCAGTCGAAGGCCGACAGCGACGAGCCGCGCCGCAGGCCGTCGAACCCGACCGACACCTTGCCGTCGTACTCGGCCCAGACCTGCGCCTTGACGCTCTCCTGCGACAGCCGTTTGACGGCGAACCCCAGCCCGACGGACCCCTCCGTCGGGTTGGCGGTGGGCACGAGGTCGGCCGCCAGGTCGGGCTTGCCGTCGCCGGTGACGTCGGCGGCCGCCGGCGTGGCGACGGGCTGTGAGATCGTGCAGGAGACCCGCACCGCCTCGCTCTCGACGCAGAGCCGGTACGTCAGCCCTGGCAGGGCCTTCCCCAGCCCGTCGAACGCCTTGATGACGCCCGCCAGCGGCTTGATCAGCGTCAGCGTCTCGGCCTGCGAGGTGTCGGGCAGGATGTTGCGCACGACGGGCGCCTGCCTGCCCAGGCCCTGCTTCTCCTGGATGGAGGCGGCCTCGGCGGTGATCTCGTCGATCAGTCGCGGCCCGGCGGGCGTGGTGACCTCGGGCTCACTCGGCCCCACCCGCCCGTTCCCCGCGGGCCGGACCGCCAGCGAGGGCCGTGTGGGAACGCTGACCGCGGCGGCCGGCGGCTCCTGCACGGCGGGCACCGGCTGCACCCTTACCAGGGGCTGAGGCTGAGTCTGAGCTTGGGCGCTCGGCGGCACGGCTACCAAGATTGTGGCGCTTGCGATGGACGTCGAAGCGAGCACGCGCAGAAGGGCGTGCGGCATGAAGCGTTCTCCCCCGGACCGGTGTAATTCATCCCATCAGAAACATAGGTCACGATGCGACCACATTTCATCACTGGTAGTCAAACTTGTCCGGACATGGGACCCCAATTTTCACGAACGGTACGGATGCACGGTCGGCCACCAGCCGGGAACGCGGGCCTCGTAGCGCTCGTGGTCGGCGCCGAACGTCCTGCTCAGGTGTGGCTCCTCGTACCAGTGGACGAACGCGTAGACGGGGATCGCCATGATCGGGATCATGACCGGATCGGGGAAGGGGTCGCGCATAAGTGGCACAAAACCCCGTCAACCGGTTGAGTCTCCATCTAGGGGAGACACGAAGGTGGGGGCATGGCGCACTACTCGATCGGCGAGCTGGCCCGGCGCACCGGGCTGACCGTCAAGACCATCCGGTTCTACTCCGATCGCGGGATCGTGCCGCCTGCCGACCGCAGCCCCGCCGGATACCGCCGCTACGGCGTCGACGCCGTCGCACGCCTGGAGCTCGTACGGACGCTGCGCGACCTGGGGCTCGACCTTCCCACGATCCAGCGGGTCGTGGACCGGGAGGTCTCGCTCTCCGAGGTCGCCGCGGCGCACGCCGAGGCGCTGGCCGTGCAGATCCGCACGCTCCGCCTGCGGCGCGCGGTGCTCGCGGCGGTGGCCAGGCGTGGCTCCAGCCCCGAGGAAATGGATCTCATGCACAGACTGGCCCGACTCTCCGAGGACGAACGCCGCCGCCTCGTCGCCGACTTCCTGGACGCCGCCTTCGACGGCCTGGCCGCCGTCCCGGGGTTCGCCGGGATCATGGGCTCGATGACGCCCGAGCTGCCCGACGACCCGTCGCCCGAGCAGCTGGAGGCGTGGGTGGAGCTGGCGGAGCTGACGCAGGACCCGGACTTCCGCGCCGCCCTCCGCCGCACGGCCCAGCATCACGCGGGTTCGCAGGCTCCCACTCCCCCGCGCCCCGACGCCGCCGCACTGGCTCGCGACCACGCCCGTCCCGCCCTGGCGGCAGGCATCGACCCGGCCTCACCCCAGGCGGATCCGGTGGTGGCGGCGGTCGCGGCCCGGTACGCGCACGACCGCGGCCTCCCCGACTCTCCCACGCTCCGGCGGCGGCTGCTGGCCCAGCTGGAGAGCGCGAACGACCCGCGCAGGGAGCGCTATCTCGAGCTGCTGGCGGTGATCAACGGCTGGCCCGCCCCCGAGAGCCTGACCCCCGCCCTCAACTGGTTCACCGCGGCCCTCCGCACCCACAGATCGTAAGGCGGCTTGCAGAATTTTTGTAAGACGCCTTACGATCTCCGGGTGATCGACGCCGAACGCCCCCCGTACGACGAGCTGGTGGCCCGCCACGGCGCCCCGCTCGGCGTCGAGGACGCCCGCGCGCGCTGGGGCGCCCTCGTGAGCGGCGCCAGGAGCGGCGCCACCACCCTCATCACCCGCGAGCGCTGGGAGTGGGCCGCGCTGGTCCCGCTTTCGGAGGTGTCGGGGATGCTGAGCGGCCTGCCCGTGCTGTCGCTGTCGACGGCCCGCGGGAAGCTCGGAGACCTCGTGCGGCAGGTCGCCCAGCCGTACGACGAGACGCCCGTACTGCTGACCCGCCACCGCAC
>NZ_JBFAMX010000367.1:0-10106 GCF_040659615.1 Nonomuraea sp. NPDC049784 | reverse complement strand
GTGGGGACGCCGGCCGATGTCGAGCGGCTGCGGCGCGAGGACCCGGCGGCGGCCAAGGCGTGGCGGCTGGCCGTGCGTGACACCCTCGGCGGGCTGATGAAGGCGGGCGGGAGGGTCATGGGGTTCACAGACCGGGGCGAGTACGTCGTGATGCAAGTTAACTGACTATTCCACCAACATTACGTGTCTCTGTAATGTGGCGCTCAGGCAACGCTGAGCAAGGAGAGCCGCATGGCGGAGTACACCCCGACCGTTCCTGCGCGAGTCCTACCATCCGTCACCGTCCGCGATCTGCCTGATCCTCCCCGATCGAAATGGCGCATCATCGGCCCAGGGCTGGTGGGCGCAGGTGTGGGGCTGGCGTCGGGCGAGTTCATCCTCTGGCCGTACATCGCCTCCCAAGTCGGGCTCATCTTCATCTGGGGAGCCGCGATCGGGATCATCACCCAGTGGTTCCTGAACATGGAGATCGAGCGCTACACGCTGGCCACCGGCGAGACCGCGCTCACCGGGTTCAGCCGGATGTGGAAGCACTGGGGCCTGGTCTTCGTCGTGATGACGCTCTGCTCGAACCTCTGGCCGGGCTGGGTCACCACGTCCGCGACCATGGTGACGTACCTGACCGGGTCGGGCGCGGGCAGCGTGCGGTGGATCGCCATCGGCATGCTCCTCGTGATCGCGCTCGGCCTGACGCTGGCGCCGGTGATCTACACCGTGCTTGAACGCGTCATCTTCGTGAAGATCGTCCTCGTGGCGACGCTGATCGTGGTCGCCGTCCTGTTCGCGATCAATGCCGACAGCTGGGTCCAGCTGGGCAAGGGCATGACGGTCGGGGCCAGGTTCCCCGTGCCGCCGCTGGAGTTCTCGGTGCTGATGGGCGCCATCGCGTACGCCGGCGCGGGCGGCGGCCAGAACCTCTGCCAGAGCAACTGGATCCGCGACAAGGGCTTCGGCATGGGCCAGTACGTGCCGCGCCTGGTCAGCCCGGTGACCGGACAGGAGGAGGCGGCCGCTTCGACGGGCTTCCAGTTCCCGCCCACCAAGGAGAACCTGGCCCGCTGGAAGCAGTGGTGGCGCTTCGCGAACGTCGAGCAGGCCTGGACGTTCGCGGTGGTGTCGTTCCTGACCATCGCGTTCATGTCGATGCTGGCCTACTCCACCGTGTTCGGCCGCGAGGGGCTGGCCAACAGCATCCAGTTCCTGCAGGTCGAGGGCAAGGTGCTGCAGGACGTCGTCGCCCCGTGGTTCGGCGTGCTGTTCTGGGTGATCGGGGCGCTGGCCCTGTTCGCCTCGGCCATGGGCATCGTCGACTACACCTCGCGGCTGGCCTCCGACACGATCAAGACGGTCTACCTGCGTGACAAGCCCGTCTCGGTGAACCGGGTCTACTTCTACACGGTCTGGGCCATGGCGCTGATCGGGATCGCGGTCCTGCTGGCGGGCTTCGACCAGCCGCTCATCCTGCTGGTGTTCTCCGCGTGCTTCGCGGCCGTGATGATGTTCGTGTACTCCATCCTGCTGATCATCCTCAACCGGCGGTCGCTGCCCGAGGCCATCAAGGTGCGCTCGTACCGGCTGGGCGCGCTGGTGTGGTCGGTGGCCTTCTTCGGGACGCTGACCGTGATGGTCGTCATTCAGCAGGCACAGAAGCTCTTCGGCGTATCGTGAGGGGATGATCAACGGAGCGCATCTGATCGTTTACAGTCACGACGCGGACGCCGACCGGGCGTTCATCCGTGACGTGCTCGAGTTCCCGTTCGTCGACGTGGGAGGCGGCTGGCTGATCTTCAAGCTGCCTCCCTCGGAGGTCGCCGTCCATCCGACCGGGGAGGCGGAGGTCCACGAGCTCTATCTCACGTGCGACGACCTGGAGCAGACGATGGACGATCTGCGGTCCAAGAACGTGCCGCTCGACCCGGTCACCCAGCAGGGCTGGGGGGCGCTCACGACGATCCACCTGCCCGGAGGCGGGCGGCTCGGGCTGTACGAGCCCCGGCACCAGACGGCGTACGACCTGCCCTGAGCTTGACCTCAACCGAACTTGAGGTATCAGACTCGGTCGCATGAACGTGATCGAAGTGACGAAGTTCGGCGGTCCCGAGGTGCTGGAGGTCCGGCCGGCGCCGGAGCCCGTGGCCGGTCCTGGGCAGGTGCTCATCGGGGTGTCGGCGGTGGACGTGATGTCGCTGGACGCGCAGTTGCGGGCCGGGTGGGGGCGCGAGTGGTTCCCGAACAAGCCGCCGTTCGTGCCCGGCACCGGGGTGGCCGGGCGGGTGCTGTCGGTGGGCGACGGGGTGGACGCCGGTTGGGCGGGACGGCGGGTGGCCGCGTTCCTCCCCGGCGGCGGCGGGTACGCCGAGCAGGTCGTGGCCGGCGTCGAGACGGTGGTCGGAGTGCCGGATGAGGTGCCCTTGTGGCGGGCCGCCTCGCTCATCCAGGTGGGGCCGGCCGCTCTGAGCCTAGTGGACGCGGCCGAGCTGAAACCCGGGGCACGCGTGCTGGTCACCGGGGCGGGAGGTGCGCTGGGGCTGCCGATCGTGCGGCTCGCGAGCGCGGCCGGCGCCCACGTGACGGCCGCGGCCCACAGCGCGGCGAAGCGGGAGGCGGCCCTGGGCATGGGCGCGGCGGAGGCCGTCGACTACACCGAGCTCAGTGGGCGGTTCGACGTGGTGTTCGACGGGGTCGGCGGTGAGGTCGGCGGCGCCGCGTACGAGCTGGTCGAGCCCGGCGGGACGTTCTTCGCCTACGGTGTGCCCAGCGGCTCGGCCGCCCTGATCAAGCCCGGGTCCGCGAGAGTGGTCGGCATGGAGCAGGTCCAGTTCGCCCCGGACGAGTTCAGGCGGCTGGCCCAGAGGGTCATGGAGGACGGCAGGCTCGCCACCGTCGTCGGGCTGGCCGTACCGCTGGAGCGGGCGAGCGAGACGCACGCGGCGCTGGACAGGCGCGAGCTGGTCGGCAAGGCGGTCCTGCTCGTCACCGCCCAGGCCGCCCGCTACCGGGCCAACGGTGGTCCCGAGGTGCTGACGCTGGACGAGATCGCGCTCCCCCAGCCGGGCCCTGGACAGGTGCGGGTGGCGGTCAGGGCGGCCGGAGTGAACCCCCTCGACTGGAAGCTCCGCCGCGGCGGCCCCGTCGACGGCCCCCGCGGCACCGGCCTCGAGCTGGCCGGGACGATCGACGCGATCGGCCCGGAGGTGACCGGGTGGCGGCTCGGCCAGCCGGTGTTCGGGCAGGTCGAGTCGGGCGCGGTCGCCACGCACGCGATCGCCGAAGCCGCCGCCCTGACGCCGAAGCCGGACGAGCTGACGTACGAGGAGGCCGCCGCGCTGCCGGTCGCCCTCGAGACTGCCCAGCGCACGCTCCGCGAGCTCGACCTCCAACCGGGACAGACGCTGCTGATCCACGCGGTCGCGGGCGGCGTCGGGCTGGCCGCCGCACAGCTCGCCATCGCCAGGGGAGCCCAGGTCGTCGGCACGGCCGGCGAACATCACCACCCCTACCTCCGCGACCTCGGCGTCCACCCGGTCACGTACGGCGAGGGCCTGGAGGAGCGCCTCCCGGGATCGGTCGACCGGGTGCTGGACGCCTCGGGCAGGGGCGAGCTGGAGCTGTCGGTGAAGCTCACCGGCGACCCCGACAAGGTGATCACCATCGCGGATCCGGTCAACGCGGCGAAGCTCGGCGTACGGTTCTCGACCGGCGGCACGAGAGGCCCCGTACCAGCCCATGAGGTACGCATCCCGGTCGCGGAGGTGTTCCCCCTGGAGCGGATCGCCGACGCGCACCGCCGCAGCGAGGACGGCCACTTCCTCGGCAAGATCGTGGTGAATACGGAAGCCACCTTGCCGCGATAGCGGGCACACTGGTCTCCATGCTCGAAACCTCGGCCCGCCTGCTGAAACTCCTCTCCCTGCTTCAAGCGCACAGGGAATGGACGGGCCCCGAGCTGTCCACCCGGCTCGGGGTGTCCACCAGGACGATCCGCAACGACGTCGAGCGCCTGCGCTCGCTCGGCTATCCCGTGCACGCCACGCCGGGGGTCGCCGGCGGCTATCGGCTGGGGGCGGGGGCCTCGCTGCCGCCGCTGCTGCTCGACGACGAGGAGGCCGTCGCGGTCGCGGTCGGGCTCGGCAGGGCGGCGGGCGGCGGGGTGGAGGGCATCGAGGAGACCTCCGTACGCGCCCTAGCCAAGCTGGAGCAGGTGCTCCCGTCCCGG
This sequence comes from Nonomuraea sp. NPDC049784, assembly GCF_040659615.1. NCBI lineage: Bacteria > Bacillati > Actinomycetota > Actinomycetes > Streptosporangiales > Streptosporangiaceae > Nonomuraea > Nonomuraea sp. NPDC049784. The sequence goes on along the minus strand of NZ_JBFAMX010000367.1, from coordinate 5,890 downwards.
CTGCGCCGCCGGGTGAACACGCTCAACAGCTACACCGTACAGATTCCCGGCAACGCCCCCTCGGTGGCGCCCGAGGTGCTGACCACGATCGCGAACGCGGCCCGCGACCACGAGCGGCTCCGCTTCGACTACACCGGCCACGAGGGCGAGACGACCGTGCGGAACGTGGAGCCGCACCGCCTGGTGCACCGGCGCGGCCGCTGGTACCTCGTGGGATACGACGTCGAGCGGCAGGGCTGGCGCACGTTCAGGGTGGACAGGGTGCGCCCGCGCACGCCGGCCGGGCCCAGGTTCACTCCGCGCGAGCTGCCCGGGGACGGCGACGTGGCGGCGTTCGTGGAGCGGGGCGTCAACACGGCGATGTGGCGCTACCGGGCCACGGTGCTCCTGCACACCCCGGCCGACCAGGTGAAGGAGCTGTCGCCGGGGTTGGAGGTGGAGCCGGTGGACGAGGCCACCTGCCTGCTCCGGCTGGGCGGCGACGACCTGAACGGGATGGCCGTGTGGATCGGGTTCGTCGGCGTGGACTTCGAGGTGCTCGACCCGCCCGAGCTGGCCGAGCACGTGCTGAAGCTGTCCGAGCGCTACCGGCGGGCGGTCAGCCGGCGGTAAGGCCCCGGTCAGCGGGCGGCCGCAGCCTCGGTGGCATGAAGAACATGACGCAGGTCGCCGGCAGCAAGGACGACTTCCAGCTGGTGCATCACCTCACGCTCAAGGGCAGCCAGTTCGAGATCGGCAGGGCGCTCACCGAGGAGGCCCGCAGGCTGGGCTGGTCCCCCACGCCGGCGGACCCCTCGGTGAACCGGGCCCGCAGGACGTGGTTCGAGCGGCACTGGCCCCAGCACGACGCCCGCTTGGACGGCGCCGCGGCGGCCCTCGGTCTCGACCCCGACCAGGACGAGCTGGCCCTCGACGGACTGAACTTCGTGCCCGAGGGCTCCGGCTGCTCGGCCCTGTGGATACCGCCGCCGGCGTCCACCGACGGCCACGGCAGGGTGGGCCGCAACTACGACTTCTTCCCCACGACCACCAGCCAGATCATGGGCGGCGAGCCCCGGCCGAACGAGCTGCCCATGGCCTCGCGCCCGTACGTGATCACGACGGTGCCCGACGAGGGGCTGTCCTCGACCGTGATCACCATGTCGGACCTCGACGGCTGCATGGACGGCATCAACTCGGCGGGCCTGGCGGTCATGCTGCTGGTGGCCGACTTCGAGAACGCGACTCCGCCGGAGAGGATCTCGCCACAGGTCGGAGTGGGGAGCGTGCAGTTGCCCAGGTTCCTGGTCGAGACCTGCGAGAACGTGGAGCAGGCCAAGCAGGCGCTGCTCGGCGCCAAGCAGTACGACCACGGCATGCCCCTGCACTACCTGGTGGCCGACGCGAACGGGCGGGCGTTCGTGTGGGAGCGGGGCAGGGACGGCAGCGAGCACATCGTCGAGCTCGGCGACGGCCCGCTCTGCGTCACCAACCACCTGCTGCACCGCCACCCCGACCCGATGAACCTGCCCGCGGACACCGCGGCCGGCTTCAGGACGTTCGAGCGGCTGCGCACGCTGCACGAGCGCAGCAAGGGCGCCACCATGTCACCGCAGGACCTGCGCGAGAGCCTGCGCGCGGTCCGGCAGCGGGAGGATCCGGCGCTGCCGTTCCGCACGCTGTGGACCACGGTCTTCGACACCGCCGACCGTACCCTGTCGGCCCGCTTCTACCTGGGCGACGGCCGGGGTTACAGCGACGAGCTGGTGTTTCACAGCTCCGACAGGTAGTCCTCGCGCACCTTGGTGCGCGACAACTTGCCCGTGGGCGTGCGCGGCAGCGGTGAACGATATTCGATCACCCTCGGGTGCTTGAACCTGGCGATGCGCGGCCCGCAGTGCTCCAGCAGCTCGGCGGTGAGCTGGGGGCCGGGCGTGACCCCTTCGGCGGGCTGGACGAGAGCGACCACGTTGTGGCCCCACTCCTCGTCGGGCACGCCGATGACGGCCACGTCCGCCACCGCAGGGTGCTCGAGCAGGGCGGCCTCGATCTCGGCGGGGTAGATGTTCACCCCGCCGGAGACGATCAGGTCGGTCCGCCGGTCGCACAGGAACAGGTAGCCGTCCTCGTCCAGGAAGCCGATGTCACCCGGCGAATACCACTCCCCCAGCATGCTGGCGGCGGTCTTCGCCGGGTCCTTGCGGTACTCGAACGTGCCCATGCTGGACTTGACGTAGATCATGCCGGGCTCGCGGGGCGGCAGCTCCATGCCCGCCTCATCGACGATCTTGGCCTCAAACAAAGGCGCGGGCCTGCCCACGGTGCCCGGCTTGGCCAGCCACTCGTGCGGCTTGACCGCGAACGCGATAGTCGACTCGGTCGAGCCGTAGTACTCGTACAGCACCGGACCCCACCAGTCCATGATCTGCTGCTTGACCGCGACCGGGCAGGCGGCGGCGGTGTGGATGACCTGGCGCAGGCTCGACACGTCGTACTTGCCCCTGACGTCCTCCGGCAGCTGCAGCATGCGGTGGAACATGGTGGGCACCATCATCGCGTTGGTCACCCGGTACCGCTCGATGAGCTCCAGGATGGTCACCGGCTCGAACTTGGGCGCGACGACCACGGTGTGCCCGAGGTGCAGCGCGAACTGGGTGTGCGCGCACGGCGACGAGTGGTACATCGGCGAGGTCACCAGGTGCACGTCGTCGCCCGGCCGCAGGTCCACGACCTCGCCCAGGAACCACCTGTACGCCGGCACCAGCTGCTCGGGCTCCGCGCCGGGCAGCGGTCGCTGCACACCCTTGGGGAAGCCGGTGGTGCCGGAGGTGTACCACATGACCGCCCCGGACGTCCGCTCGCCGGGCGCGCCGATGGGCTGCCCTTCGGCCAGCCCGGCCGTCCCGATCTCCGCTCCCGGCACGGCGTAGCCGGGGCCGGTGACCACGAGCTTGGCGTCGCAGTCGTCCAGGATGTACGCCACCTCGGACGCCGTAAGGTGCCAGTTGATCGGCACGTAGTAGAGCCCGATCTGGGCCGTCGCCATGAGCATGACGATGGCGTCGATGCCGTTGGGCAGCACGCCCGCCACCACGTCGCCGGTGCCGAGCCCGCGTGCCCTGAGGCCGTGCGACACCTGGTTGACCCGGGCGAGCAGCTCGCCGTAGGACGTCTCCGTGCCGTCGAAGTCGATCACCGCGCGGCGGGCGGGATCGGCGGCCGCGATGGCGTAGAAGCCGGGCAGCTGACTGACGTCCATCATCACAGCTCCAGCAGATGTGCGAGGCGGGCGCGGTGGATGCGGGGCGGGCCGAGCAGCACCTCGTCCGCCTTGGCCCTCTTGTAGTAGAGATGCGCGTCGTGCTCCCAGGTGAAACCGATGCCGCCGTGCAGCAGCAGGTGGTCGCGGGCCACCTCGAAGCAGGCGCGGCCGACGTACGCCTGGACGAGGGCGGCGGCCTCGGGCAGCTCGTCAGGCGACTCGTCGGCGGCCCAGGCGGCGTACCTGACGATGGACTCGGCCTGTTCGAGCTGGCAGTGCATGTCGGCGAGCTTGTGCTTCACCCCCTGGTACGAGCCTATGTAGCGGCCGAACGCGACGCGTATCTTGGCGTAGGCCACGATGGCGTCCAGCGCCGCCCGCATCACGCCGAGCTGCTCGGCCGCCAGCGCCACGCAGAGCCGGTCGCCGGCCTCCGGCGCCGGGCCCAGCACGCGGGCGGGCGCGCCTTCCAGGGCCACCCGTGCCTGGCCGCGCGTCAGGTCGAGCGTCTCCAGCGCCGTCCGGGTGACGCCGGGCCCGGCCAGCTCGACGGCCACCAGGACCGTGTCGTCGCCGCTGCGGGCGGGCGTCACCAGAACGTCCGCTTCCATGCCGCTGAGCACCTGCGCCAGCGTGCCGCGCACGGCCGCGCCGTCGAAGTCGAGGGTGTCCTGGCCGAGCGTGGCCGCGATCCGGCCCTCGGCGATCGCGCCGAGCAGCTCCTTGTCGGGTGTGCCCGCCAGAGCGATGGTGGCGAAGGCGGTGGCCAGGAACGGTCCCGGCAGCAGGGCCGCGCCTGTCTCCTCCAGCGCGACCGCCAGTTCGGCCATGCCCGCGCCCGCGCCGCCGTACTCCTCAGGGACGATCAGCCCTGACAGGCCGAGCTCGCCGTTGAGCCTGGCGTACACCTGCGGGTCGTAGCCTTGGCGCACCTTGGGCAGCGGCGAGGCGGCGCGCAGGAAGGCGCGCACGGCCTCACGGAGCTGCCGCTGCTCCTCATCGAGTACGAGCTTCACCCCTGCGTCCCCACCTTCAGATCCTTGAACGGCACGTTCTTGTCCACCCTGGGCTCCGGCGGCAGGTTGAGCACGCGGTCGCCCACGATGTTACGCATGATCTCGTTGGTGCCGCCGCCCAGAGACATGGCCGGGGCCAGCGAGATCGCGTACGCGAGCGGGTGGTCGCCGAGCGCCGCCTCCGGCCCCACGAGCCGCGTGGCCAGGTCGGCCCGGAACATGGTCAGCTCGGCCAGCAGCAGCTTGGCGGCGCTGCCCCGGGCACCGGGGAAGATGCCCGCCTCGGTTTCCTGGGCCAGCCGCTGGTTGAACAGCGCCAGGGCGCGGCTGCGGATGTGCAGCTCCACGAGCTGGTCGCGGACCAGCGGGTCTTCGGTGTCGACCACCTGGCGCAGCGCCTCCAGCGAGGTCGGGTCGTCCTTCTGGCCGCCCATGCCGACGCCCGCCGAGATCGACAGCCGCTCGTGCAGCAGCGTCGTGACGGCCACGCTCCAGCCGTCGTTGACCTCGCCGACGCGGTGCTCGTCGGGGATGGGGACGTTGTCGAAGAAGATCTCGTTGAAGTTGGACCTGCCGCTCATGTCCTTCAGCGGCCTGACCGTCACCCCCGGGTGGTGCATGTCCACCACGAACATGGTCAGCCCCTTGTGCTTGGGCACCTCCACGTCCGTGCGGGTCAGCAGCAGGCCCCAGTCGGCGTGGTGGGCGACCGACGTCCACACCTTCTGCCCGTTGACGATCCAGTGGTCGCCGTCGCGCTCGGCCTTCGTCTGCAGGCTGGCCACATCGCTGCCCGCCCCCGGCTCGGAGAACAGCTGGCACCAGATCTCCTCGCCGCGCAGCAGCGGCTTGAGGAACCGCTCGCGCTGCGCATCGGTGCCCCGGTCGACCAGTGTCGGCCCGGTCATGCCGAGCCCGATCGAGAAGACGTACGTGGGGAGCGTGTAGCCACGGGCCTCGGCGGCGAACGCGCGCTCCTCCGCCTGCGTCAGCCCCTGTCCGCCCCACCGTTCGGGCCAGGTGATGCCGGAGTAGCCGGCGTCGTGGAGCTTGGCCATGAACTTCTTGGCCCTGGCGATCGCGTCCGTCTCCGGGTCGTCCGTTGGAGCGTTCTCCTGCAACCAGGCCCTGGCGGCGCGCCGGTAGTCAGCAAGGTTCACATCGACTCCTTGGCATCAGTGCCCACTTACTCTAGCCAGGAGGCCGGACGACGCATAGGGCACTGTTCTTGGGGGCCTTTAGCGTGATTTGTCGCCGAATCTCCGATAATTGGAGGTGGAGGCACGTACTGTGATCACCTGATTACGGGGGATTGGGTGTGATCGCACGGTTGGGGAGATCCATTCGCGCGCGGCTGGCTCTGTGGGCCAGCGTCGCGATGGCCCTGCTGTGCCTGACGACCGGCGCGGCCCTGGTGTGGGTGGGACACGACACGGCGTTCGAGATCCGTACGAGAGAGGTGACTGGCGCCTCCCGGCGCCCGATCCATCTGATCAGGGATAACGAGCTGACCCCCGCCATCAACGTCCCGCTGAAGGGTGCCCAGGTCGTCGACCCGTCGGGCCGGGTGGTGGCCTCGACTCCCGGTCTGGCGGGTTCGCCGCGCCTGTCCCAGGTGACGCCGGACCCCGTC
>NZ_JBFAMX010000366.1:0-10154 GCF_040659615.1 Nonomuraea sp. NPDC049784 | reverse complement strand
CCACGCTGCGTGCTCTTGACGCCGAGGCCTACGAGCGGGTGGACGCCGCCGCTCTCGCCGTCGGCGACGCCGCCTCCGAAGCGCTCTCCGCGGCGGGCGTGCCGCACCGGCTGCAGCGGGCGGGCAACCTGTTCTCGATCTTCTTCACGGACGCCGAGGTGACGAACTTCGCCGAGGCCAAGGCACAGAACACGGCCGCGTTCACCGCCTTCTTCCACGCCATGCTCGACCAGGGCGTCTACCTGCCGCCCTCGGCGTACGAGGCCTGGTTCCTGTCGGCGGCCCACGACGACGAGGCGCTCAACCGCGTCGCCGACGCTCTTCCGGCTGCCGCGAAGGCCGCCGCCGCCGTCCTTTAGGCCGTCCGGCCCAGGGCGCGGGCTAGCGCGCGGTGACGAGCGCGCGGCGGGGCTTGGTGCCCGCGTACAGGACGCCCGAGACGATCAGGGCCGCCGCCAGCAGGTTCAGCCAGGAGAGCGGCTCGCCGGTCATCAACGCGGCCGACGACATGCCGAACACCGGCACCAGCAGCGTGTACGGCGCCACCGTCGAAGCGTCGTACCGGCGCAGGAGCCAGCCCCAGACGCCGAAGCCGCCGAGCGTGGAGATGAACGCCACGTACACGAGCGACAGCCAGCCCTCCACGGACGGGCTCAACGTGGGCACGCCCTCCAGCCAGAGCGACAGAAGGAGGAGCGGGAGCGAGGAGAAGGCGCTGACCCAGACCATGAAGCGGAGCGAGTCAGGCGGCGCGGCCCTGCGCTGGATCACGTTGCCGAGGCCCCAGGCGGCCGCGGCGGCCACGCAGAGGGCGAAGGCGCCGATCGGACCCGACACGCCGAAGTCGAGCGCGACCAGGGCCAGGCCGCCGAAGGCGACGGCCAGTCCGAGGACGCGGCGGGCGGTGAGCCGCTCCCCGAGCAGCGTCACCGCGAACAACACGGTGAACAGCGCCTGCATCTGCAGGACGAGAGAGGTCAGCCCGGCCGGCATGCCCGCTCGCATGCCCACGAGCAGGAAACCGAACTGGCCGACCCCGATGGTCGCCGCCACCCCGGCGACCCAGCGCCACGGGACCCCCGGGCGTCCCACGAACAGCAGGGCGGGGAACGCGGCCATCGTGAACCTGATTCCCGCGTACAGGAGGGGCGGGAAGTGCCGCAGGCCCACCTGCATGACCACGAAGTTGAAGCCCCAGACGGCCGCGAGGCCGACGGCGAGGGCGAGGTGGCGGGGGCGCACTCAGCGAGCGGGCTTCTGGTAGCGGATGCGCTGGTCGCGAGCCTGCTCGGCGAGCACCTTGAGGTACGACACGGAGCCGGACTGCTGCTTCTTCGACTTAAGGATTCTCATGCATCTATTTTCAAACGCTACAGATTGAAGGACAAGCGAGACTTTCTACGCTAAACCGTTTAGGCTGGCTTACATGTTGGACTTGAACCGGCTCAAGGCCCTTCACGCAGTTCACGTCTATGGGTCGGTCGGAGCGGCGGCCGACGCGCTCATGGTCACCCCGTCGGCGGTGTCCCAGCAGATCGCCAAGCTGGAGCGCGAGACCGGGGCCAGGCTCATGGAGCGCAACGGGCGCGGCGTGCGGCTGACGGACGCGGCCGGCCTGCTCGCCGAGCACGCCGAGCGCATCCTCGCCCTGGTCGAGACCGCCGAGGCGGACTTCGAGGCGCTGCGCGGCGAGGTCGTCGGCCGCCTGAACATCGCAGCCTTCCCCACCGCCGTGCGCGGCCTCATGCCCACCGCGCTCGCCTCGCTCAGGGATCGCCATCCCGACCTGTGGATCCAGCTCAACGAGCGTGAGCCCGAGCGGGTGGTACGCGAGGTGTCCAGGGGCGAGCTGGACCTGGGCGTGATCCAGGACTGGCTCAACCGGCCCATGGCCCTGCCCGACGGCCTGTCCAAGGCCACGCTGCTCGACGACGTGGCCGACATCGCGGTGCCCGACGACCACCCGCTGGCGGACAGCAAGGAGCTGGAGCTGGCCCAGTTGCGCGGCGAGCGGTGGATCAGCGGGTCTCCCGGCACCGTCTGCCACGACTGGCTGGTCTTCACGCTGCGCAACGCCTCGGTGGAGCCCGTGATCGCCTGCATGGCCGACGAGTACCCGACCCAGCTCGCGCTGGTGGCGGGCGGGCTGGGCTGCGCGATCGTGCCGCGGCTGGGACGGGACTGCGTGCCGGACGGCGTGCGGCTCGTGCCGATCAGGCCGCGCCAGACGCGGCGCATCTACGCGGTGTGGCGCACGGACGCGGCCCGCCGTCCCGCGATCAGGGCCATGGTCGAGGCGCTGGCCGAGTCGAGCAGGAATCAGGAGAACGCCTGGGCTGTCAACTGAGCCCCGCGGGGCCCCGGCCGGGTGATGAGGTGGAGCGGATAAGCTGTGCCACACCATGGCTGAAACCACCGTCGTCCACCTGCTGCGCCACGGAGAGGTGCACAATCCCAGCGGCGTCCTGTACGGCAGGCTGCCCGGCTACCACCTGTCCGAGACGGGTCAGCTCATGGCCGAGACGGTCGCCAAGGCCGTGGGCGGCCGTGACATCGTCGCCCTCTACAGCTCGCCGCTCGAGCGCGCGCTGGAGACCGCGGCACCCCTCGCCGACAAACTCGGCCTCGACATCGTCCAGGACGAGCGCCTGATCGAGGCGGGCAACATGCTCCAAGGCCGCCCGGTGGGTAAGGGCCTGGAAATCCTGCGAAATCCTCGCAACTACCGCTATTTCTGGAATCCGCTGCGTCCCTCCTGGGGCGAGCCGTACCCGTCCATCGTCCGGCGCATGAAGTCGGTGATCGACGACGCCAGGGCCGCGGCACGCGGGCACGAGGTGGTGCTCGTCAGCCACCAGCTCCCGATCTGGACGATCAGGATGGCCGCCGAGGGCCGCAGGCTCTGGCACGACCCGCGGCGCAGGCAATGCGCGCTGGCCAGCCTCACCACCTTCACCTTCGACGGCGACCGCCTGGTCAGCGTCGGCTACAGCGAGCCGGCGGGGTCGCTCGAGACGGGTCCGTCCGTTCCCGGGGCCTGATGTCCGGAGTGCCCGGCCTCACCGGTAGAGTTGCAAGCTCTACCGCTTGTAGTACAAGGAGATCTTCCTCCGTGCGCGCCAAGTCCATCTTCCTCGTTCTCCTGGGCCTGCTGGTCGCGGGCTGCGCCGGCAACCAGAGCGGCCAGCCGCAGGCGGGCGACACCCGGTTCGTCGCGGGCGACGGGAAGATGCAGGTGTTCGGCGCGAGCGACCGCAAGCCGGCGCCGGCGATCCAGGGGCCGACCCTCGACGGGGCCACCGCCTCGCTCGCCGCGCACAAGGGCAAGGTCGTGGTGCTCAACTTCTGGGCGTCCTGGTGCGGCCCGTGCCGCGCGGAGGCGCCGGTGCTCAAGGAGGTCGCGGCCCAGACCAAGAGCAGCGGCGTGGAGTTCATCGGCGTCGACTTCAAGGACCGCCAGGCCGACGCGCTTGCGTTCGAGCGCAACGAGAAGACCGGCTACCCGCACATCTTCGACCAGCCGGGCAAGGTGGCGCTGGCCTTCCAGGGCACGGTGCCGCCCGCGGCCATCCCGTCCACGCTGATCATCGACAAGCAGGGCAGGGTCGCCGCCAGGGCGCTCGGCGCGGTCAAGTACACCGACCTGCTCAACACCGTGACCAAGGTGCGCGATGAGTGACCTCGTGGCCTCGGGTTCGCTGCTGGTCGCCGTGCCGATCGCTGTGCTGGCCGGGGTCGTGTCGTTCCTTTCGCCGTGTGTGCTGCCGCTGGTGCCCGGCTACCTGTCGTACGTGACCGGCATGAGCGCCGACCCCAGGCGGGGGCGGCTGGTGCTGGGCACGGCGCTGTTCGTGAGCGGGTTCGGGCTGGTGTTCGTGCTCAGCGGAGCGCTGTTCGGCGGGCTCGGCTCGGTCATGCTGGGCCACGCCGAGATCATCACGCGGGTGCTCGGCGTGCTGACCATCCTGCTCGGGCTGGCGTTCCTGGGGATCATCCCCGGGCTGATGCGTGACGTGCGCATCCACCGCGTGCCGGCCGCGGGGCTGGCGGGCGCTCCGCTGCTTGGGGTGGTGTTCGGGCTGGGGTGGACGCCGTGCATCGGGCCCACGCTCGCCGTCGTGCTCGCGCTCGGGCTCAACGAGGGCAGCGCCGCCCGTGGCGCCCTCTTGGCCGTCGCGTACGCCCTGGGCCTCGGGCTGCCGTTCGTGGGCGCGGCGCTCGCGTACAGCAAGGCCCTGCGCACGTTCCGGGCCATCCGCAAGCACTCGCGCCTGATCACCAGGATCGGCGGCGGCATGATGGTGGCCGTCGGGGTGCTGCTCGTGACCGGGCTGTGGGGACAGATGATCGCTGCCATGCAGGGTCTGATCGGCGCCTTCGAGCCGGTGATCTGATGAGCGTTCAGGAACTGGCGAAAGAGCAGGAGCCCAAGCAGGTAAAGCTCGGGCTGGTCGGCTGGCTGCGGTGGGGCTGGCGCACGCTGACCTCGATGAAGACGGCGCTGATCCTGCTGTTCCTGCTGGCGCTCGCCTCGGTGCCGGGCTCGCTCGTCCCCCAGCGCGGTGTCGACCCCGACAAGGTGGCGCGGCTCTACGAGCAGAGCCCCACGCTGGCCGAGTGGTACGACAGGTTCCAGCTCTTCGAGGTGTTCACCTCGGTCTGGTTCGCGGCGATCTACCTGTTGCTGTTCACCTCGCTGATCGGCTGTGTCCTCCCGCGCACCGCGACGTACGTGCGGGAGCTGCGCCGCAAACCGCCCGCCGCGCCCAGACGCCTGTCGCGTCTGCCTCACTCGGCCTCCTTCGAGGGCGACCTGGACGTCGACGAGGCCGCGCGGCGGCTGCGCAAGCTGCGTTTCCGCGTTGTGACCGGCGACGGCTGGGTCTCCGCGGAGAAGGGCTACCTGCGCGAGACCGGCAACCTGTTCTTCCACGTCGCCCTGCTGGGCATCCTGCTCGCGGTCGGCTTCGGCTCCCTGTTCGGCTACCGCGGCAACGTCCTGATCGTGGAGGGTGACGGCTTCGCCAACACCGTGGCCGCCTACGACCGGTTCATCCCCGGCAGCCAGGTCTCGGCCGAGTCGCTGGAGCCGTTCTCCTTCCAGCTCACCGACTTCAAGGTCGCCTACCAGGTCACGGGTGAGAAGAAGGGCCAGGCGCTCGACTACACCGCCCACCTGAAGGTCAACGACTCGCCCGGCTCGCCCACCCGCGACTACGACCTCAAGGTCAACGACCCGCTCGAGATCGACGGCACGCAGACGTACCTGATCGGCAACGGCTACGCCCCCGTCTTCAAGGTCACCGACGGCAAGGGGCAGGTGGCCTTCGAGGGCCCGGTGCCGTGCCTGATCGAGGCCAAGGCCACGATGACCTCGGGGTGCGTGGTGAAGGTGCCCGACGCGCAGCCGTCGCAGCTCGGGTTCCTGCTGCAGTTCCTGCCCACCAGCGTGCCGCTGACGGACGGCACGTACGCCTCCGCCTTCCCCGGCGAGCTCAACCCCGAGGTGCAGCTCATCGGGGCCTTCACCGGCGACCTCGGCCTGCGTTCCGGCAAGCCGCAGTCGGTCTACGAGCTGGCGCCACCCGAGGTGCTGAAGAAGCTCACCCCGCTCCTCATGGGCAAGAACGTGCCCAAGCCGCTCGCGGTCGGGCAGTCGATCGACCTGCCGAAGGGTGCGGGCAAACTGGAGTTCACCGGGGTCAAGCAGTGGGTCACGCTCCAGACCGCCTACGACCCCGGTCGCATGCCCGCGCTGATCGCCGCGGGCACGGCGGTCGTCGCCATCGCGCTGTCGCTGCAGATCCGCCGCCGCAGGGTGTTCGTACGGATCGGGAAGGGCGTGGTCGACGTGGGCGGCCTGACCCGCACAGAAGGCTCCGCGGCGGGCTTCGCCGAGGAGTTCGCCGAGATCGTCAAGGTTCTATCAGCAGGAGACAAGGATGTCCGCTGAGCAACTCGCCGAGCTGAGCGACCTTTTCGTCGTCGCAGCCGTCCTCCTCTATGTCTTCGCCATGGTCGCCTTCGCGATCGAGCTCGCCTTCGGAAAGGGCCGGCCCGACAAGGCGGCCGTCACCGAGCGGTCGGAAGCCAAGCAGCCGGTCGCGGTCGGAGCGGGCGCCGGCGGGCCGGGCGGCGCGGTCGGGACGCTTCCCCGCGACGGCGCTGACGAAGCCGTGACGCCCGCTGCCAAGGGCCTCGGGGCGGTCAGGGCCGGGAAGGTGGCTCTGGCGCTCGCCTGGCTGGGCTGGGCCGCCCATCTCGCCGCCATCGCCACCCGCGGCCTGTCCGCGGGCAGGTGGCCGTGGGGCAACATGTACGAGTTCGTGATCGCCATCTGCTTCGCCGCCGTGACGGCGTTCCTAGGCAGCCAGCTCCGCTACAACGTGCGCTTCCTCGGCGCCTTCGTGATGGTGGCGGCGGCGCTCGGCCTCGGCCTGGCGGTCAAGTTCTTCTACACGGCCGCTGGGCCCGTGGTGCCCGCGCTGAACTCGTACTGGATCGCCATCCACGTCACCGCCGCGATCATCGCCAGCGGCCTGTTCACGATGGCCGGCGTGTCAGGAATCCTCTACCTGGTGCGCGGCGACGGGGTGTCGCGCCTGCCGACCCGCGCCGACCTGGAGCGGGTGGCGCACCGGGCGATCGTGCTGGCGTTCCCGGTGTGGACGTTCGCGGTGATCGCGGGTGCGCTCTGGGCGGACCGGGCATGGGGCCGCTACTGGGGCTGGGACCCCAAGGAGGTCTGGTCGTTCATCACCTGGGTGGCCTACGCGGCCTACCTGCACGCCAAGGTGACGGCCGGATGGCGGGGCAGGGCCGCGACGATCGTGCAGCTCGTGGCGTTCGGCTGCCTGATGTTCAACCTGATCGGCGTCAACATCTTCATCAGCGGGCTGCACAGCTACGCCGACGTCTGATCGGCTCAGGCGTCGTCGCCGCGCATGCGGCGGTCGAGGTCGCGCAGGAAGTCGGGGTCATCGTCCGGCCCCTTCGGCATGCCCGGACCCGGGGGAACGGGCCACGCGGCGCGCGGGGTCCGCGGCCGGCCGCGGGTCATCCAGACCAGGCCGCCGAGCAACGGGATCAGTACGACGATCAGGATCCACAGGGCCTTTGGTACGTTCCGAACCTCGTCTTCGGGCGTGGTGACCACGTCGAACAGCGAGAAGAGCCAGAAGGCCAGCAGCGCCAGGCCGATCAGTACACCTGCCATGCCCGAACTGTAAGCCATCCGCGACGTGATCGTGCTTCCCGTTGTCCCATTTCGGGTGACTAGGGGAAGATCGGCGTCGTACCGTGGAAGTCGATGCGGCGGTCCCGCCGGACTCCACGGGCGTTGAGAGGTGCGATGGCCTTTTCTGACTCCAAGGTGTCTGGCGACAAGGGAAGACACCGGCGTGGTCGTTGGTGGCGGCGCGGGTCGTATCTCTTCTCGCGCCGCAGAGAGGCGCCCCCTGAAGCCGAGCGCTCGTTCTGGTCCAGCGCCTCCGAGAAGCACCATGAGGCCCGCCCGGGCGCAAAGGCACGCAAGGGCCGCGGAGCGGCCGGAGACGTGCCCAGCGGGCGTTCTGAGCGGGTGACGTGGCCGGGCGCCGAGCAGTCCGAGCGGATGGCATGGCCAGGAGAAGAGGCAGGTCGCCGCTGGGATGCGTTCGCGTTACGCGAACGCCGCCAGAGACTGCCCGCCGCCGTGGTCGAGCGCCCCCGCTACACCTGGTACGACTTCGAGCTCGACGAGCAGCCCAGGGCCCAGCCCAACCGGCCGGACCTGCCGTCCATGGGCGACGGCCTGCGCCACTGCGGCAAGCTGGAGACGATCCTGCACCGCCAGTGGGACGCGAGACAGGGCCCGCCCTCGGTCGACGTCGTACGCGCCGTGGAGAGCCTCGCCAGGCTGCCGGACCGCCTCAAGGAGAAGCTCGCGGCCGGCCTGGAGGGCATCTACGTCGGCCGCGGCGGCGTCCCCGACCTCGACGACATGGGCTACTTACGCGGCGCCCCGCTCCCGTCGGGCCGCGCCACGTGGGACATCTGCGCCGGCGCCTACGGCGACCGCAAGATCGTCGTGGGCGACCGCCCGTCGCCGACCCCGGACGTGATGATGCACGAGGTCGGCCACGCCATCGACGACATCGACTCGCCTTACGGCGACTGGGTCTCCGACTCGCCGGAGTTCGTGCGCCTGTACGACTCGGCCCTGCCGCTGCTGGCCTCCACTTTCCACCGCCAGGGAGGCGGGCTGGGCCGCAAGGAGTTCTTCGCCGACGCCTTCGCCGCCATCGCCTCCCGCCAGCGTCCGGCCCTCGTGGACATGCTCGGGGGAGACACGCGGATGGCGCTCGACATCATGCTCTTCTTCAACCGGCGCTACGGAATCTAGGTGATCGGACATGTACGTCATCCGGCTCGCGGACGGGACCCTGCGCGTGCCGCAGAGCCTGACCAGCGAAGACGGGCGTCTGATCGGCAACGCGTACGTGGAGGTGCAGCCTGGTGATCCGGACTACGAGCAGTGGCTGCCCGAGGCGCTGACGGAGGAGGAGGCGGCCGAGCGCCGCAAGCGCTGGGAAGAGGAGAACGACGACCTCGAGCGCGAGTTCCTGGAGTTCAAGGCGGCGCAGGAGGACGCCTGATCGGGCAGCCGGACAGGCGCCAGCCACGATCAGCGGTTGGCGCCGCCCCATGCTTGCCCTACGGAAGTGTGGCCGGGAAGCACGCGAACAGTGGGTTGCGCCGGCGGTGATCCTGCCATCGCAGGACCACCGTCTGCACGGTCAGACGCGCGGGGACTCACCTGCCGGCCTGTCGGCCGTCAAAACGTCCTCGCCTCGGAGAAGGGCGTGCACTTCCGACTCGCGGAAGCGCCGATGCCCTCCGGGGGTGCGGATACTGCTGATGCGGCCTGCCGCAGCCCAGCGTGTAACCGTCTTTGGGTCTACCCGGAAGAGGGCGGCAACCTCTCCTGGGGTCAGCAGACGCTCGCTGCTACTCTCCACCAATCTCTCCCCCTCGCATCCCGCTTCCTGCCAGCGGGCGGACAGGTAACCAGTGTGTCGAGCGAAGCCTGATTTATCCGTGGTTTTCTACAAAGATCACGGGTTGTTATCAGCTGACTGCCCGATTGTTATATGATAGAGCCTCTTTGGGGCTCTCGTGGGTGTTTCTTTACGAAACTCCCTGACTGGGAACAGTAGCAGCGCTCGCGCCCGATGCGAAGAGCGACCGGTCCACGGGTCCGAGTAACCTCGAACATGTGCGTCCCGTTCTCGTTTACACCGCGTCGCGGATCGTCCTGTTTGTCGTGACCCTCGGTGTGCTGCGCTTGCTCGGCCTGCAAAACCCGCTCGTGCTGATCTTGGCGGCTTTCTTGGTCAGCGGCATAGCGAGCTATGTCCTGCTCAGCAAGCAGCGTGACGCCGTGAGCCAACGCATCAGCGACAAGATCGACCGGCCGGAGTCGCAGGACGACTAGGACTGGGGGAACATGCCAATCCGGGCATGGTACTCCCGTCCGAGTCGGGTTGTGTCGCTACCGACAAGTAGTCCGCTGCGGTGCGCGTAAAACGCCTTCACGCCGATGCCGCGCTCGCGCGTCGGATTCCAACTCAGCGCCTTTCCCGTAGTCGGATGAATGGCTCCGATGCCGGGCCGTGACACCGCTCCGGGGCCGGCCGTGTCGCGGCCCTGCGGATTGTCCAGCCAGCGCTGATGCCCGCCGACGTAGATCGCCGCGCCCGTCACGCAAACCGCGTAGAGCGAGTCGCCTCCCGTGGCGTTGACCCAGGTGGGCTTGATGCGGGAGCCCGTGGCGTACGTCTCGAATCTGGCGGCCGTGTCGCACATGCCGCCCACGGGGCCTCCCGTGGTGACGACCGCGAAATAGCGTCCGTCGGGCGAGAAATCCAGGCCGCGCACGTACGAGGGGAATGCGTCCCTGCATCGGCGCGCGTACGCCTCGGTCCGCCAGGAGGCGACCTTGGCGGTGGGGCCGCCGATGTCGATCAGCCCGAGTTGTGGCCTGGAGTGGCCGTCGAGCGTGGTGAACGAGCCGTCCACCGCGAGCCGGTAGCGGGTGGCGGCGATCGCGTAGACCTTGACGCTGGGCGTGAGCGGCCTGCCCGGCGTGATGGCGAAGGCCGGGTCGGCCGCGC